>JAFYDF010000075.1 GCA_017544935.1 Clostridia bacterium | reverse complement strand
TTATCAATTGCGCTATAATTGGACTGCAGTTTGAGTGTTTTATTCATCAATTACATTATACTGCAAATGCCCGGGACCTTTTAGGCCTCGGGTGTTTTTGGTTTGTTTTTCCTTTTTGGCTGGCTTTTTCGCATTTTAAAGGGCCATCTCTTAATGAGACAGCCCCGTCTAATTTGCATTTATTTTCTTTCCAGCCGACATGTACCATCGGAGATCTGCAACGCTACCTTTCCTTCCAGCGTCAGTGTAGCAGATTCTCCTTTTTTCAACTGGACCGATTTGATCACAGCTCCGAAATCGCCGATAATCTCAACTTTCGCACCGTTGTCAAGCGAAGAAAACATAGATCCCAACGAAGAATACAGGCTGGAATATGTACTGTCACCATTTCCGCTTAGTCCGTCCAACATTGAACCTAACGAACCAAATTCCTGTGAAAGATTGTCTGTGCTTGTGCCCAGACAGGTAATCAGGTATTTACCCGGCGTGATATCAGATCCCACAATATACTTTCCTGCAGGTAATGTCACTGGCTCAGTAGAAATTGCTGCCCTGGTCTCCGTCAGGCTGATACCACGAATTTGAGCTTCTGCCATTATTCCCTGGTACAGCAGACGTAGCTGTTCATCTGTCAGGGCAGAAAAACTCATAGTGCCCTCCACAGCCTGAGTCGTTGACCGAAGTACTTCTGCAGATGCAGTTGATTGCTGACTGCAGAGTTTCATTAACTCATCGCGAGATACAGTCAATCCGGTACCCTTGATATATCCATTCTTACCGGCATAAAAAGCAGAAAACATATCCAGTGATGCATTGTACCCTGCTATTTCCACAAGTCCACCCTGTGGAACTGAAGTAATAATAGAGCCATTCTGATTGCGTAAGTATACATTGTCCACCGCGGTCCTCACCGTTATTCGTTCTGCCAGAGCGATTCCCATCAGCAAAACCAGAGTCAATAATACAGCAAATACTCTTTTCATTTTCGCAACCTCCGTTTTTTCTGCTTTCACTTTAGCACGTATAGTCCTGCCTTTTGTCGATCTTCGCAGACAGAATGGCAGGGCTTTTTTGTTATGCTGAATTCGCAGGAAAAACATGGACTGTTATGGAGGCGATATCTGCCTGTGCGAGAAAGGAGATTGAAAATGCCCTATAACAGCCATACAACCGGCAGAATTATACGTAATCTGCGTCGGCAAAAAGGATGGAGTCAGGAAGTGCTTTCCGGCCTAGCCGGAATTGCTCGTAGTCACTTAAGTGAAATTGAAAACGGCCAGAAAGTCGCCAATGTTGATACTCTCTGGCGCATTGCAGAAGCCCTGGGAATTCGGCTGAGTGAGCTGATACGCCAGGTCGAGGATCAGTCTCATTCATGTCCTACCGTATAATTGTTCATGAAAGTTCAGCCTTCGCCAATTATCGGCGAAGGCTGTCTATTTTATATTATACCCTGACGTTTCTTGCGAGCCTGTGCTTCAGCGGTAATGTGCCGTATGGTTTCCATCAATATATGCTTAAATATCAGTCTACGTGTAATCAATGTATATGGAAGTTCCTTGATTCCTTCCATTACCTCAGCTATCTCTTTGTCAGAAGAATATATTCCCCGGTATTTCCAGTGATAATACAAAACGATTCCACCGACTACTGCTGTGACTATCAATATTTGGAGTATCAGAAATACGACTATTCCCAGTGTAATACTACCATGCCCGATTGCAGCCAATGCTGCAGCCTTTCCTCTGTCAAATGGAAGCCCCATCTTCTGCATACGATGCATGAAAAGCAGGATTGGGAGTCCGCCGGCAGCGGGTAACGCTATCATCACATCTATCACAGTATTTCCCTCCGTTTTCAAGTCAAAACACATTAAGAAACAGAGTGGCCATACAGGATACGATGTTTTTTCTGCGAATCCTGCTTCCGATTTTCATTTTTTGATTATTTTGTCTCTCTGCATGTTTTCGCTAGCCTTTTATCAATGTATGCTGTACAATATATTCGTATAACACAATTGGAGGAAACCGCCATGACTGGTCAGGAATTTCTGCAGATTCTGCATGTTGCGGAGCGGCTGAAAGACACACCCCGTCACTGCACTACATCAAAAGGTCGAATTGAAAGTGTAGCTGAACACAGTTGGCGCATCTCACTGATGGCAATGCTCCTCAAGCATGAATTTCCCAATGCGGATATTGATAAAGTAGTACGTATGTGCCTGATTCATGACATTGGGGAATGCTTTACAGGCGATATTCCTACGTTTAGAAAAAGTGATTTGGACAGGGATATTGAGCACACCTTGCTGATGCAGTGGGTATCATCACTTCCGCAGGAAATAGCTGACGATCTTTCTGTATTGTATGCGGAGATGAATGCTCAGCAAACACTGGAAGCAAAGCTGTATAAAAGCATGGACAAGCTTGAAGCAGTTATCCAGCACAATGAATCTCCACTTGATACGTGGGAAGCACATGAATACTCGCTGAACCAGACATATGCCTTTGATACTGTCGCCTTTTCAGGCTGGTTGACCCAGCTTCGCCAAGATATCCTACAGGAAACTTTATCAAAAATAGATCAGGGCAGTAATAATTCATTCATCTGCACCTGACCATATACAAAATGGAAATTAATAAGGGCGCCATCGGGCGCTCTTTTGTGTTGATTCATGGGTTTATTAGTTGACCGATAACAAGCAAGAACAAATTAAAAGCTCCCCTTTCGGGGAGCCAATTTGAAAAATCAGAAATTATTGCGCAGGAGCGAACCAGCCAATCTGGGTGGCAGCAGTCACTGCATCGGGGCTCATGAACTCGATGTTGGTGGTCTCGATGGACAGACCGGCATGGGTAGACTCGCCGGGGAACTCGATGACCTTGCCGCTCTCGGTCACAGCGTAAACACGCATATGGGTATCGATTTCCTCTTCAGGAACAGTGCGGGTGATGATGTAGGGGTTGTTGTCATTCTCGCTGCCCAGGGTGTGCAGAGGAGCATTAGCATAGTTGATGCTCTTCCAGCCGCTGTTCAGATCTTCGAGACCGATCTCAACGATATCTTCACCAGTAGTATTCCACAGGGTGTAAGTACCGGTGTTGCCGCCATGGGTGCCAGCATACTGAGCATGAGCAGCCTTAGCAGCAGCGATGATGCCCTTCACATAGTTGGGGGTGTCGACCAGGGTAGCACAGGAAACCATATCGGCGAAACCTTCTACGTCAACGGCAGCTTCCAGCTGAGCGATGGTCTTGCCGACCACGAACTTTTCGATGGCGTCATAGTTGGCAGCAATCTGAACCTTGGAGCCAGCACGCTGCATGTTCAGGCTGTACAGGTCGCTGTTAACGCGCTTGGAACCCAGAACAGAAACAGCACCGGTTTCAGCGTTGGTCTGGCTGAAGGTACCATCGGCTACAGGAACACCAATAGCAGCTACGTCTTCACGATCGCCCATGAACTGGAACTCATCGATCTTGGCGAGGCAAATGGTTTCGCCCTGGATCACAGCGGTAACTACAGCAAAGCCATGGCCATGCAGGTAGCATACAACCTGGCCCAGCTTGATTTCCTGGGGCTCAGCAGGAGCTTCAGCAAATACAGCCGTGGCGCTCAGCAGCATCATAGCCGCGAGCAGGATAGCAACGATCTTCTTCATATAAAAGATCCTCCTTTTATTTTACGGGAAATGCCCGCATGTAGTTATTATACTGCATAAAAATCAATAATGCAACATCGATTCAAATTATAAATTTTCGTTCACACTATTCGTCTCTTCCTTTTCGCGCAGCATGCGGAGCACGGGTATAATCAATGGTACAGCCAAGCAGAATGAAAGTGCATCAGCTGCTGCTTGAGCTGTCTGTACACCAGTAGCGCCTAACAGAGGCGGCAGTATCAGGATCATGGGAATGAAACACATACCGTTTCTAGCCATAGCAAGAAGCGAAGCTCTTCCTGCCATGCCCATGGTTTGCATTGCCATATTGCTGGCAAAGACAATAGCTGTCAGCGGAAATACCGCGCATTGCCAGCGCAATGTGGCAGAACCAAATACCACCACCGCTTCATCCTGACTGAAGACCCGTATCACTGTTCCGGACACAGATAGGCCAATCGCAGCAATAACGAGCTGGGCAATCAGCATGACTTTAAAAGTAAAGAAGAAACCTTGCCGGACGCGGCCATAGCGGCCAGCCCCGTAATTGAAACCGCATACGGGTTGGAAGCCCTGACCAAAGCCAATGATAGCACTGGCACAAAATTGCATCATGCGGTTAACAATACCAATGGCAGCTACAGCCGCATCGATTGCTTCAGGTGTTATTCCGCCATATGTCTTGGCAGCAACATTCATGAGTATACTGGCTACACTCCCCAGGCCCTGGCGACAAAGTGAAGGAAGGCCGCCCAGTGCGATCGGTTTGATATGCTTTATATCCGGACTGAAGTTACGCAGGCGGATGCGTACATTGCCCCCGCGGAAAGACCCGCCCAGCAGCAGGCCAAAACTAATCGCCTGACTGCAGATAGTTGCAAGGGCAGCCCCTGACACACCCAAACCAAACCCGTAAATAAACAGCGGATCCAGGGCGATATTAATAACTGCGCCTGATGCGATGCCGATCATGCTGAAGAATGCATTTCCTTGAAAGCGCATCTGCACATTAAGCACGATGGCTCCCAGCATCCACGGCGCTCCGATTAGTATATATCGCCCATAATCAACCGCATAGGGCAGAATCGTTTCCGTTGCCCCCAATATGCGCATCAGAGGTCTGAGCAGAAGCAATCCAGTCACGGAAAAGAGAATGCCAATGATCCACGCACCAAAGAAGCCTGTTGCTGCAGTTCGGCCTGCATCATCCACATCTTGTCGTCCCAGGGAACGTGACATGGTATTTCCGCTGCCGTGTCCCAAGAAAAAGCCTATCGCCTGTATAATCGCCATCATTGGATATACAACACTGATAGCACCTGTTGCACTGGTGTTATTCAGCCTTCCAATAAAAAACGTATCAGCCATGTTATACAAGCTGGTCACCAGCATGCTGATTACACCAGGCACAGCCATGCGTGTGATTAGACGCGGAATAGGCGTCTGTGTCATCATAGCATGCTTTTCTTCTGTTGACATAGGTCTGCGCACAGCTCGGACCCCCATTTATATACTCGTTACATATAATGTAACGCGAATATTGTCAGATGTCAATCGTTCTGTCAAGGGGGATACTGTTGCCTCCTGTCTTTTGACGTATGAAAGGACCTCTCTCCTTTGTTGGTTAGATTCGGTTCGATATTGACCGCTAGTTACAAAAAACTACCAAATGCGCAGATAAATGTTTGGCAGTTTTGGCAGATGGTTTTTTACAGAAATCTTTCGTATAATATACATACATGAAGCGGACTTGTCCGCATACGTTATCTTTCCACTACAAGAAGGAGGAATTAATTACATGGCAAGCGTATCTTTGCAACACATTTACAAGGTTTATGCCGGCGGCGTCACGGCCGTTAGCGATTTCTGCCTGGACATCCAGGACAAGGAATTCATCGTTCTGGTCGGCCCCTCTGGCTGCGGTAAGTCCACCACCCTGCGCATGGTCGCTGGTCTGGAAGAAATTTCCGAAGGCGAACTGTACATCGGTGAAAAGCTGGTCAATGACGTCGCTCCCAAGGATCGCGACATCGCCATGGTTTTCCAGAACTATGCTCTGTATCCGCATATGACCGTATATGACAACATGGCATTTGGTCTGAAGCTGCGCAAGACCCCCAAGGATGAGATCAAGCGCCGCGTTGAAGAAGCTGCTCACATCCTGGGCATCGAGTTCCTGCTCAACCGTAAGCCGAAGGCTCTGTCCGGTGGTCAGCGCCAGCGTGTTGCTCTGGGCCGTGCTATCGTCCGTGAGCCCAAGGTCTTCCTGATGGACGAGCCGCTGTCCAACCTGGACGCCAAGCTGCGTGTTCAGATGCGTACCGAAATCACCAAGCTGCATCAGAAGCTGCAGACGACCTTCATCTACGTTACCCATGACCAGACTGAGGCCATGACCATGGGCAGCCGCATCGTCATCATGAAGGACGGTTTCATCCAGCAGGTCGATACCCCGCAGAACAACTATGACTATCCGAACAACAAGTTCGTGGCCGGCTTCATCGGCAGCCCGCAGATGAACTTCTTTGATGTCACCCTGAAGGCTGAAAACGGCAACGTATACGCCTACTTCGGAGACAACAAGGTCCTCGTTCCCAAGGAGAAGATTGCGAAGTTCAAGGATGAGAGCTACATCGGCAAGGAAGTCGTAATGGGCATCCGTCCCGAGAATATCGATGACGCTCCCGAATTCGTGGCCGCCAATCCCGATGCCAAGATCAAGGTTCATGTCGAAGTTACCGAGCTGATGGGTTCTGAGACCTATCTGTACTTCTCCACCTCTGGCAAAGACGAGAACGTCATTGCTCGTGTTGACCCGCGCACCGTGACTCGTGCCGGCGACGACATTGAGGTCGCTCTGGACACCAGCCGTCTGCACTTCTTCGACAAAGAGACCGAGGAGACCATCCTTAACCGCTAATTGCAAGAAGCAAATCATACCGATGGGAGAAGCGGAATTCCGCTTCTCCCGTTTTCGTTTGAAACTTGGAGATAAGATGATTGAGATTACCTCTGAAAGAATATCCCCAGAAGAATACATTGAGTTCCTAAAGCATACAGATCTAGGCTCTCAGTATCCTCTGGAACGCTTTGATGAGCGTATTCCCCGCCTTCTCAGGAATGCATCTATCAGTCTTACCGCACGGAATAAAGAAGGACAGATCGTCGGAGTGCTGTTAGGGCTTACCGATTTTGCATACTGGCTGTATGTTACCGATCTGGGCGTTGACAGAGACTATGAGCGTCAAGGTATCGGTCGATGTCTGATGCGAACCGCTCTGGAAACCGCCGGCGGTCAGAATGACATTGCCGTATATCTTATTGCCAATGAAAAAGCGGTGCCATTCTATGAAAAGCTCGGTATGAAGAAAGCTGACGATGTCATGCAATATAATCACATCGACTGGACAGAGTTTACTGTAAAATGATTCGTTTTGATCAAAATGCACAGCGAAAAGCAGGAGGCAAAATCGCCTCCTGCTACGTTATTAAAAGTATTGATTATTTCTCCGGCTCCAGCATTACACCCGATGCTTTCAGAATAGCACGCACTTCCTGAACGTCCACATCGCGCGGAGAAATACCATACTTGACAGCCAAAGCTGCGCCTACACCGGCACCTTCGCCAATCGCCATGCAAATGGGCATTACACGTGCGCTGCTCATTACCACAGCATCCATGCCGGCACAGCGGCCAGTCAGCATCAGTCCTTCAACATCGGCACTGACGGTAATTCCATAAGGAATACCATAAGGCGGAATACGCTTTACGATGGTACCCGAGCCATCACCCATGTGAATATCAACAATATAGCTTCCAATGCCGATGGTCTCCGGTCCTATATCGCCGCGTACCACTTCTTCTTCTGTCAAAGTACGGATAGCACGGAAGCGCCGGCTTTCACGGATACCCATGGACGGATAAATGTTCGTAATGAAACACTTTTCGAATCCAGGCACCTTCTCACGCAAGAACTCAACGAATTTCTCAATTTGCAGATAACCTTCAATCTCCGCATGTGTCAAGCTGAAGACATCGCTACCATCAGTTCCCAGGTGACGTGTACAATTGAGATGGATCTCGCCAGGAAGGAGGCTCTTGATAGCAATAAGTGTATCGCGGTCGATTGGCAGCTTGCCTTCCGCCTTCATCTGCATGAACAGTTTGCGCAGGCCCACCAGTACATGATTGGGATTCTTGCGGAAGAAATCAGCATTGAATCCGTCGCCGATTTCTATCGTGTCGCACAGCTTCATCTGCTCAGGATCATCTTCGATAAACTGTATCAGTTTATCATATTCAACACCGCGCACAGTAAACATCAGTGTAGGCGGCTGAATAATACCAGTATCCTTCTGTCCTTTTTCATAGTGAGCGCCGGCAAGGTAAGCAAGATCGCCATCTCCTGTACCATCAATAAAGACCTTTGCGCTGACCAGGATCTTCCAGCCCTTACCGGTAAGGATCACAGATTTCAGCGTACCGTTGTCTACGTTTGCACTTTCAATTTCGGTGTGCAGTAATACTTCAATACCGGCTTCCAATACTTTTTTCAGGATTACGATCTTGAAGATCTCATGATCGTACAGCGTGACCGAATTGTGCATAGGGCAGAACAGATGATCCGAAGCAGCGACACCATAAGGCGTTTTGTAAGCGCGCAGATCGTCAATAATTTCCTGGGGAATGCCCTTGATCACCTTCTTGCCTTCCCTGTCAAGGAAGCCCAAGAGCGGCAGACCGATCGTCATGTTTCCGCCCAAATAGCCGTTCTTGTCCACCAGCAGTGTTTTGCAGCCGTTGCGGGCTGCCTGGAGCGCAGCAGCCAGTCCACCAGGTCCAGCACCGATTACTACAACATCGAATTGTTTGCTTGTATAATTCATATATATGCACCTCCATTTTCAGACGGCATCATTATAGCACGCCTCTTTGTGCCGGTAAAGCTCTTTTATTGTGACATGGCTTTGTTTATGCTATAATTCTGCCTGCTAGACTTGTTTTTCGTGGATTGCAATCCTGTTTGAAATATAAAGCGAAGGTGATTTCATGAAACCTGTTGGACTGTATATGATCAATGATTCTGATGCCACATATCTTACTTTAGCTGACAGAGTCAAATTGTTTGCTGAAACAGGATTTGATTATATCTGTTTTTCTGCTTCACAGGCACTGGAGACAGATGCCCTGCAACTAGCTGAAAAAAATGGATTACCTGTTGACAATGTACATCTGAGCGGTGCTGGCACCAATGATCTGTGGCATGAAGGACTTGCCGGCGATTCAATTGTTGAACGCTATTGCAGTGAAATCGCCGCTATATCCCAGCGAGGTATCCACCTTGGCGTCGCTCATGTGACCTGGGGTAAAGAATCCGTTCCATGCAATGCGTTGGGACTCCAACGTATTGCCCGCATTATTGACTGTGCCGAGAAGAATGGCTTTGTTATCGGATTTGAAAATTCCGTTTCGCCTGACCTGCATCTTCGTGCCGTATTGGATGCCTTCCGTTCTCCTGCAGCAGGCTTTACCTTTGACACCGGTCACTGGCATTGTTTTGCCCCAGAAAGCACTTTTCCCTTTGAATATGCTGAGCGTCTTGTAATCACACATATCCAGGATAACGACGGCAGCGAAGACCAGCATCGTGTTCCTTTTGACGGCACTGTGAACTATGCAAGTCTTGTGCCTATACTGTGCCATGCATCACGCCTGACTTTCGAGCCTGCGCGCCGTGCTAAAAACCCCGAACTATATGGTATGATGTCCTACGAAAAGCATCTTAGCTATATCCATGATGCTGCTCTCCGAATTGCTGAGCTCATCACCTGAACAGCCGTTCAACGCTCAGAAAAGCTTGTCAAACAATAATATATATGATATACTCTAGTGTATTTTGCTGAGGAGGGACGGGCATTTGACGCACATTTATCTTGACGCTATGGGCGGTGACAATGCTCCGCAATGTACTGTCGAAGGGACTCTGGAAGCATTGCGCGCTGATTCAGCTCTGCGCATTACGTTAGCTGGTGATAAAGACCAGCTTATGCCTCTTCTGAAAGACTGTGGTGACGTGATCGACCGTATCACAGTAGAGCACTGTTCCGAAACGATTACTAATCATGACGCTCCGGTCATGGCTGTGCGTCAGAAGAAAGACAGTGCAGTGGTTAAGGGAATGCTTGCCCTGCGTTCAGGAGATGCAGATGGTTTTGTATCCGCCGGATCAACCGGTGCCGTCCTGGCAGGCGGTATGTTCCGTCTCGGACGCATAGATGGCATCGACCGTCCCGCACTGGCCCCGTTACTGCCTAACGGCAAAGACTTTTTCCTGCTTATTGACTGCGGAGCCAATGTGGACTGCAAGCCAGAGTATTTACAGCAGTTTGCCATAATGGGCGACGCTTATATGCGCCGTGTACGCGGTCTGAAACAGCCACGTGTAGGTCTGCTCAATATCGGTGCTGAAAGTGAAAAAGGTGACCAGCTGCGCAAAGAAACATATCCCCTGCTTGAGCGCACTCCTGTTCATTTCATTGGCAATGTGGAATCTCGTGATGTTACAGCCGATCTGGCCGATGTAATCGTAGCTGATGGTTTTTCCGGCAATCTCATTCTGAAGTTCATGGAAGGCATGGCCGGCACACTGATGGGCATGATCAAAAGTGAGCTGAAGGCAGATACACGTGGAAAAATCGGCGGAATCATCGCTATGCCGGCTTTCAAGCGTGTCAAACGCCGCATGGATTACACTGAAGTTGGCGGCGCACCGCTGCTGGGGGTCAAGGGTGCTGTCGTCAAAGCTCACGGTTCTTCAAACGGGCATGCCATTGCCTGTGCTATCCGCCAGGCCGCAATCATGCACCGTGAAGGCGTTGCCGCCGATATTGAAAAAGCTCTGTTAGAAGCGCCGAAAGGCGAATAAGTTTATCATTGGGAGGTTACTGACATGACATTCGATAAGGTCAAGGCCATTATTGCACAGCAGCTGCGCGCTCCTGAAGAAAAAATCACTTTGGATGCACGTCTGGTGGAAGATCTGGGCGCAGACAGTGCCAATGTAATGGTGCTGATCATGGAAGTCGAAGACCAGTTTGGAATCATGGTTGAAGATGATGCCATCATGACTCTTAAGACGGTTGACGACGTTGTCAAATATATCGATTCCCGCGCATGAGCGTCTTCGTGCGCGGAAAACAGGCTGCCGGGTATGGTGCAGCCCGTTTTTCGCACGCGGACAAGGAGTAAGAATTCCGTGAATTATGAAGCTCTGGAAACGGCTATCGGATACCGTTTCCATAACAGATCATATCTGCAGCTAGCGTTGACGCATCCCTCATTCGGGCTAGAGAACAACCAACGGCTTGAGTTTCTGGGTGATGCTGTGCTGCAGCTTGTCATGACAGATATCGTCTATGCTGCGCATCCGGAAAAAGAGGAAGGCGGCATGACTTTTTTGCGTGCCAGTCTGGTACGCGAAGAAACGCTTTGCGATGTCGCACGGCGTCTTGATCTGGGTAAATATCTGCGCATGGACCATGGCTGTGAGCAGGATGGCGGGCGTGACCGTCCAGCTGTTCTTGCCGATGCCATGGAAGCCGTACTCGCAGCAATTTATCTTGATGGCGGT
Organism: Clostridia bacterium; assembly: GCA_017544935.1. GTDB lineage: Bacteria > Bacillota > Clostridia > Christensenellales > Aristaeellaceae > SFMI01. The sequence goes on along the minus strand of JAFYDF010000075.1, from coordinate 31,944 downwards.
TTTGTGGCAGCAGACCGTGTTGTGCGCTCACTGTGGCCGGACGAAAGCGAAGTACCGCTTCCGGTGACCGATAACAAATCGCGTCTGCAGCTTCTGCTTCAGGCCGGTGGCATGCCTGCTCCTGAATACAAAACATTACTGGAAGAGGGCCCGCCACATGACCGTGTTTTTACCGCTGCTGTCTATGCGGAGGGTCAGGAGATTGGTCGCGGAAGCGGAAGCAGCAAGAAACGTGCAGAACAGGCTGCTGCAGGCGCCGCGTTAAGCACCCTTCAGTCTGGGGGTGTTAAATCATGAGGCTTAAAAAGCTGGAGATATATGGTTTCAAGTCTTTTGCCCAGCGCACCGAGGTAGCCTTCAATAACGGTATTACCGGCATCGTCGGTCCTAATGGCTCAGGCAAGAGCAATATTGGTGATGCCGTCAAGTGGGTTCTGGGTGAACAGAACCCACGTGAGCTGCGTGGCGGAAGCATGCAGGATGTCATTTTCAACGGCACCGAAAAACGTAAAAAACTGGCATATGCCGAAGTCACTCTGGTATTTGACAATGAAGACGGCGCACTCCGCACGAACTATACAGAAGTAGCTGTCACACGCCGGCTGTACCGCAACGGTGAAAGTGAATATTATCTTAATAAGCAGTCCTGCCGTTTGAAGGATATCAAGGAGCTTTTTTACGATACCGGTATCGGTAAAGACGGTTATTCTTCCATTGGTCAGGGACGTATCGATGAGATCCTTTCCAACAAGAGCGAAGAACGCCGTGAAGTATTTGAAGAAGCAGCCGGAATCAGCACTTCGCGCATCCGCAAAGAAGAAGCTGAACGCAAGCTGACCCGCACACTGGAAAATCTGGATCGTGTCAATGATATTCTGGAAGAGCTCGGCAGTCGGATAGGGCCTCTGCATGAACAGGCCGAAAGCGCCAGGCGCTATCAAGATCTATTTGATCGTCTGAGAACTCTGGAAATGAATATATTCCTGCTCAAGCAGGATAAGCTGGCTGCACGCATGCAGGAACTGAACCAGACCTGCGAAGCGTTACGCGACGCACTGCTTCAGCACGAGGCACATCTTCATCAGAACAGCATGGAGCGTACAGAGCTAGATGATGCAATCGCAGCCCTGGACGATGCGCTTAACCAAGCACGTGCAGAAAGCCGCTTGCGCAGCGAGGAACTTCACCAGGTTGAGTCCGCGCGTGACCGCACAGAACAGCATCGCGATTCACTGCTCGCCGAAAGCACGCGGCTGGAAGAAGATGCTGTAAGCCGTCGTGAACGTCTAGCTGAGCTGGACCGTACAGCTGCACGCGGTGAAGACGAAGGTGAAACAGCCCGCAATGCTTTGGCAGCTGCTCAGCAATCTCTGGAAGTCGCCGAAAAAGAAGCCGACGAGGCCGCCTCGCAGGCCGACAAGATCGAACTGGAATTAGACAAGCATAAAGCAGACATTCTGACTGCCGTAAACCGCCTCAGTGATGCACGTAACGCACGCACACAGAAAGAGACTATGTGCGCGCAAATGGAAAACTACCTTGTTCAGCTACATGAAAGCGAAACTGAACTGGTCACTGCAGAAGAAGCTCTGAAGGCTCAGCACAATGATGCTTTGGCTTCACAGGCCGAGGCGCAAAAGGATCTAGATTCTGCCCGCGCTGAAGCGCAGGACCTGGAAGCCAAAGTACGCGCACTTTCAGCGGAAAACGATGAACAGGAACGCCGCGCACAGCAACTGGCACTTGGCATGCAGTCAGCACGCAGCCGTCTGAAAGTGCTTACTGAGATGGCTCGTGACATGGAAGGCTATGCCAACGCAGTCCGTCGTGCACTGCAATTCGGTCATGACGACCCTCGTGTATGCGGCGTAGTAGCACAGCTTATGCAAGCGCCGCAGGAGCTCGAAGCTGCACTGGACGCTGTCATGGGCGGCAGCCTACAGAACATCGTCACTGAGGATGATGTAACAGCTAAACGGCTGATTGAATACCTGAAAACTGCTGAAGCTGGACGGGCAACTTTCCTGCCCATCAACACGGTACGTGCCTATTCCCTTACTGCTGAAGAGCGCCGTGTCCTAAGCATGCCCGGATGTTTGGGCGTAGCCAGTGAGCTGGTCACATATGACAGCAAATATCGTCCTGTTATAGAGAATCTGCTTGGCCGCACAGTAGTAGCTCGTGATCTGGATGCTGCACTTCCCATCATGCGCGCCGGCCACTATGCCTTCCGTCTGGTTACGCTGGACGGACAGGTCATGCATTCAGGCGGATCTATGACCGGCGGTTCCATGCGAGGAAAAACCACTAATTTTCTCTCTCGCGAACGTGAAATCAAGGAACTGAATGCACGTCTGAAGGCAGACGAACAGTCGCTACAAAAAATGCACGCGGAAGCAGAACAGCTTCAAAAACGCAGGCAGGAATCCAGACGTTTGCGCGACGAAGGCATCGAAGCCATGCACCAGCAGGAGATTGCCGTTGCCCGTGAACAGGAGCATGTCTTCAATGCCGCCTCCGAGCTCGAAGCCCATCACCAGCGGCTTGATAAAACCCGCGCTGCAATTCTGCAACTGACAGAAAGCATCGAAGAGCTGCAGAAAGAGCTCCAGTCCTTGGATCAGGGAACACAGGAAGCTGCCATCGACCGAGATGCAATGGACAGGCGCACCGAAGAGCTGCAGGCAGCCCTGCGCACAGCTCGAAAAGAAGCTGACATGCGGCGCGACCGGGTGACCCAGGAAAAACTGCGTTATGCCGAGCTTGAGCATGCGTTGGAAATTCTTCGGCGGGACAAAGCACGCTGGGCGGAAGAAAAGGCCGCGCTCACCACGAGCCTTCAGCGTCTCGAGCAAAAAGCTGCCGAGCAGCGCGAGCAGGCACAGCAGGCAGAAGCCCAGTGGCATGTTCTGCAGGATAGCTTCACAGAACAGCAGCAGGCTGTACAGCAAGCTGAGCAAGAGACCGAACAGCTGGAACAGCAGCGTCAGGAACGTTTAGCACGCCAGCGTGCCCTTGCGCAGGAAAATGACGATCTTCATGAACGCCATGCGCAGGACAGTGAACAACTTCACCGCACCGAGCTACTGTATGCCCGCGCAGAAAACGAACAGAACGCGCTGACCGAGCATATGTGGAATACATATGAGGCTACACGCGCAACAGCAGAAGAATATCGCTTACCCGAGGGACAATTTTTCCTAACATCAGGTGAACGAGACGCCAATCAGTTGCGCCGCGAGATTCGTGATCTTGGTCCTATCAACGCTCATGCCGTTGAAGAGTATGCTCAGGTTAAAGAACGGTTTGATGATCTATCGCGTCAGCGTGATGATATGATCAAAGCAGAAAGTGATTTGCGCAGTCTGATTAAGCGTCTGCTTTCCCAAATGGAAAAACAGTTTGTGGCTGAATTCGATAAGCTGAACGCAAGCTTTCAGAATACATTTGTTCGGCTGTTTGGCGGCGGTCAGGCTGAGCTTAAACTGACTGATCCCAATGAACCATTATCCTGCGGAATCGAAGTTATTGCTCAGCCGCCGGGCAAAAAGCTGCAGCTCCTTTCGCTGCTTTCTGGCGGCGAACGCGCGCTGACAGCTATCGCTATTCTCTTTGCTATGCTTACGGTCAAGCCTACCCCGTTCTGTATTCTGGACGAGATCGAAGCGGCTCTTGACGAAGCTAACATCGGCTATTTTGCCGATTATCTTGCTGAGTTTGCAAAGACGACGCAGTTTGTCGTCATCACTCACCGCAAGGGTACTATGGAGCGCTGCGATTCACTGTATGGCGTAGCTATGGAAGAAAAAGGTGTATCGAGCATGGTCAGCGTCAACCTTGAAAACTATGCCTAAGGAGGACTGCATATGGGGTTTTTTGACAGGCTGAAAAAAGGGCTCAGCAAATCACGCGGCAACTTAACCGAGCGTGTGGATGAGCTTGTAGAAAACACCACAGTTGTGGATGATGATTTTTTCGAAGAACTGACTGATATTCTTCTTCTATCCGATGTAGGTGTCAAAGCCAGCACAGAAATCATTGATGAACTGCGTGAACGTTTGGAAGAAGGTAAGATTCGGGATGCATCTGCCGCTAAAAAGGTCTTCAAAGATCTGCTGACCGAGGAAATGAACATACCACGCCCTCCGCTCTCATGGCCGATGGTTATGTTTGTAGTCGGTGTTAATGGCGTAGGCAAAACAACGACTGTAGGAAAGCTAGCCATGCGCTTTCAGGAAATCGGCCGCAGCGTGATCCTGGCTGCCGGTGATACTTTCCGTGCAGCTGCAGATGACCAATTGGCCATTTGGGCTGAACGAGCTAATGTACCACTCATTAAGCACCAGCCCGGAAGTGATCCTGCTGCTGTAGTATTCGACGCTGTGCAGGCCGCCAAAGCGCGTAAAGCTGATCTGCTGATCGTGGATACTGCTGGACGTATGCACAACAAGAAGAACCTGATGGATGAACTGGGCAAAATGCGCCGCGTAATCGATCGCGAATTTCCAGAAGCTGCCGTACGCTGTATGCTGATTCTCGATGCTACTACCGGCCAAAATGGGCTGAACCAGGCAAAGGTGTTCAAAGAAGCTGTTGAGATCAACGGTATTATTCTTACCAAGCTTGACGGAACAGCTAAAGGCGGTATTGCCATTGCGATTCGTCGAGAGCTGAATGTACCTGTATGGTATATTGGCGTGGGTGAGGGCATAGACGATCTGCAGGCCTTCGATGCCAAACAGTTCACAGAAGCTCTTTTCTCATAACAAGTTTTTTCACCAGAAGCGGTTCGAACATGAACCGCTTTTTTGATACGGTCTGATATGTTTTTTTGAGGGGCTGTCAGGCCTGTATTGCCCCACCGCTTACTTCATGCTATAATATGCTTGAAAAAGGGGCGATGGTTTATGAATATGGAACAGCGACGCAGGCAGATGCTTGACCTGATCAATCGTGAGGGCTCGGTCAGCTTTGGCCAGCTCAAAGCTGCCTTTTCACCTGTATCTGAAATGACACTTCGCCGTGATCTGGAATACCTGGATCGGCAGAAACGCATCATCCGCACACATGGAGGCGCACGTTCAGCCGAAGTGCTGGTTGGCACAGATGATCTGTATCTGAGGCGCAGTACACGCAATGCGGCCGGAAAACGCATCATCGCCGAAAAAGCCATACAATTGCTACAGCAGAATGGCACCATTTTCTTAGACAGCGGTTCGACATGTACAGAATTTGCCCGCCAGATTCCAGATGGTCCTTATATGATCTTCACAACATCCGTGAGCTGTGCCTTGGAATTGAGCCGTTTGCAGCAGGCCACAATTTATCTGCTTGGCGGGCGTATGAACACCGCCAGTTTGTGTGTGAACGGTTCAATGACCATGCGTGAACTGGAAAGCATCAATTTCCAGACAGCTTTCCTCGGTACAACCGGATATATGTATGAACGCGGCTTTACCTGCGGATCAGAAGCCGATGGCTATCTCAAGCATACAGCGCTCCAGCGTGCAGAAAAAGCTGTCATGCTTATGGATGTTCAGAAGGTGGGTGTTACCAGCACTTTCACCTTCGCACAGCCAGAGGATATCGATGTGCTGATCACCGATATACCATTGGACGACAGCAATGCTCGTCATTTTCTGCGCAGCGGTACAGAGCTTCTTTAAATCAAATTTCTCCTCTATTCTTTTGCCCCTTTCAGGGGCTTTTTTCGTTGTCTTTTTATCCGGGCGGTGTTATAATGACGGCGGTTTTTAATGCAAAGTGAATATATAATGAGGAGGATGTCCGTCATGGGCAAAGCAAAACATCTGATCGTAATCTCGGAAGACGCCATGGTTTATGAAGATCTGGCGCAGCTGCGTCAAATGCCTTCATTCGGTGCAGTAATGCAAAATGCTGCCATCGTAAAAACCGTCCGTTCGGTATACCCTACCATCACCTATCCAAATCATACTAGCATGCGTACAGGTGCCTACTGCGGAAAGCATGGCATTATCAATAACGAACTGACAAACCTGACCGAGGCCAAGAGTGACTGGGAATGGTTCAATGATGCTGTTAAGGTCGGAGACATCTTTGATGCTTTCAAGGCTGCCGGTCTCACTACTGCTGGCGTTTTCTGGCCGGTAACCGGCAACCATAAGAATATTGACTACCTGGTCGATGAATACTGGCCGCAATCGGCTGAAGAGACTACACTGGAATGCTTTGCCAACAGCGGTTCCTCTCCTGAAGTTATTGAAAAAGTCGTTAAACCCAATATGATGCTTGTAGATGGTCTGCACCGCAAGCATCCGCATTGTGATGCTTTTGTGCATGCATGCGCCTGCAGCATGATTCGTGAGTTCAAGCCCAACCTATTGATGATCCATCCCGCCAACATTGACGCCTATCGTCATGAGACCGGTCTTTTCAGCAGCAAGGTGACACATGGTCTGCATGAAATTGATCTGTGGTTGGGTGAGATTCTCAAAGCCTGCCGTGATGCCGGTATTGAAAATGATACTGACCTGTTTATTGTCAGTGATCATGGCCAGCTGAATATCACCCGTTCCATCGCCCTCAACGCACTTCTGGCAGAAAAAGGTCTCCTCACAGTAGGCGAGGATGGGCAGGTAGCCGATTACGTAGCCATTGCCAAATCCACCGGCTTGTCTGCACAGATCTATCTGAAGGACGAAAAGGATCATGACCGTGTATACGATACCTTGAAGAGCATGGTGGAAGACGGATTGTATGGCTTTGAACGTGTATACACTGCTGAAGAAGCAGATCACGAAGAAGGTCTGAGCGGCAAGTTTGCTTTTGTGCTCGAAACCGACGGATACACCTCATTCTCCAACGCATGGACCCGCCCGCTGGTGCGCCGCGTAGATAACAGCGATTATAAATTTGGCCGTGCAACGCATGGTCATCATCCCGACAAAGGCCCGCAGCCCACTCTGATTGCATGCGGTCCCGATATCAAGGCAGGTGCAGTCGTAGAACGCAAGCCTATCGTGGATGAAGCTCCAACCTATGCCAAGATCTTCGGCCTCTCCCTGCCCGATGCTGATGGTAAGCCAATTGATGAAATCCTGCTGTAATTAGGAAGGTGAGTCATGTACAAAGCTCAGCACATCGTGGTTGTCTCCGAGGATGCCATGGTATATGATGACCTGGAAGAGCTGCAATATATGCCCTGCTTCGGACGTATTTTACCCCAGGCCGCTATTGTAGAATCAGTTCGCTCGGTATATCCCACTCTTACCTATCCGAACCACACCAGCATGCGTACAGGCGCATACTGCTACAAGCACGGTATTATTAATAATGAAAAAACTATTCTTGGCGAAGTCAAGAGCAAATGGGAGCTCTTCAATGATGCTGTTAAAATCCCCGACATCTTTGATGCTGCCAAGGCGGCTGGTCTTACAACTGGGTCTGTCTTCTGGCCTGTAACTGGTAACCACAAAAGCATAGACTATCTGGTCAATGAATACTGGCCGCAGTATCCTGGTCAGACCACCGAGGAATGTTATGCTGAAAGCGGCTCTAGTCCGGAGACCATCGAAAAAGTCGTGCATCCCAGTGCTTGCTGGATTAATAACTTCCACCGCAAGCACCCTTATACTGATTTCTTCAAGCATGCCTGCGCTGCAGCTATGATTCGTGAATTCAAACCAAACCTCATGTTCCTGCATTCCACTAATCTGGATTCCTATCGGCATGAGACTGGAGTATTCAGCCGCAAAGTCACTCACGGCCTTCACGAAGCAGACTCTTTTCTCGCGACTGTGCTGAAAGCATGTGATGAAGTCGGCATCACCGATAAGACTGATTTCTTTGTCGTCAGCGACCATGGGCAGGTCAACATCCGCCGTGTGATTGCTCTTAACGCCCTGCTAGCAGACAAAGGACTACTAACCATCGGTGAGGATGGGCAGATAGCCGATTACACAGCCATCGCAAAATCCATGGGCATGTCTGCACAGATTTACCTTAAAAATCCAGCTGATACTGAACGTGTGTATGCCATACTGCAGGAGATGTGCGATGATGGCCTTTATGGATTCACCCGTGTCTATACCGCAGAAGAAATAATGCGCGAAGAAGGCTTGGCCGGCAAATTTTCGTTTGTCGTCGAATCCGACGGCTACACCTCTTTCTCCAACGATTGGCAACGGCCGTGGGTCCGCTGCGCAGATAATAGTGACTACAAATTTGGCCACGGCACGCATGGACACAACCCCGATGTCGGGCCGCAGCCCCCCTTGATCGCTTGGGGGCCTGATATCCACCGTGGTGTTCGCATCAAGCGCAAGCCCATTGTCGATGAGGCTCCCACCTATGCCAAGATACTTGGGCTCTCTCTCCCCGATGCTGACGGTAAACCTATTGACGAAATACTCTGGTAACGTCAGCATGCAGGATATCCTACCTATACAGACAGCACCTCTGCTCAATCAAAGAGCAGAGGTGCTTGTTTGTTTTGCTTAATAGTTCTCTTGGAATTGACTTCACTGGCGGACAAATGTGAACTCCTCCCACGGAATGTTCACAGGTGCATGATTGGTAAGAATATCATCCACATGCATCAGCAACGGGAAATCAGCCAGTTTCAACTTGCCCTGTTGTGCTCGGATACGGATGGCACGCGCCACACGTACTGCAACCACCAAGCTCTCCAATGTTACCCCGTTCAGTTCTGCCTTTGCTGCGTCGATATCCATTCCGCGTCCCAACAGGATTCCGATAAGCCGTGTACGTCCGCCGTATACGGTCACATAAAGATCACCAACGCCGACCCACAGATTGCTCATGTCGCCGGCATCTTGGCTTTGCAGCAACGCGTACATTTCCTTTGCCGCCTGCCCAAAGACTGCTGCCTGGCTATTGAAATGCAGTTCACTGTCAAGTCCAAAGGCTTTCTGGTTCAGTCCGATTGTCAGAGCAATTCCAAGTGCATAGCCATTTTTCAGCGCCACAGCACTTTCAATTCCCATGACATCCGTAGACAGGCTGATATGATAATAGTCAGTCTGCATCAGTGACTTAACATACTCCAGCACAGAAACATCACGTCCACAGAAAGCCACTTCTGTCTGGTCATGCGCTACCAATTCATAACTGGTACACGGGCCGCCTACTGCACACAGGGGCACCTTTTTGCCCAAGCTGTCAAGCACACGCTGCCACAAATAGGGATAAGGTTCCAATGAGCCATCTTCTCGATCCATCAAGCCTTTAGTGACTGTAAGCACCGGTGTACCGTCAGCAACACGAGGAAGCACCATTTCACCAAACCAATCCACGCCAAAGCTGCTCACACCGCCAATGACCAAATCAGCTCCTTTGAGCGCTTCATCCAATTCCTCGATCTGATAGAACTTCACACCTGCTGGAAAGTCTTTAGTGAACTTCAGGTGTCGATTGGTCTTGCGTGCAGTATCAATGATTTCCCTGTCCAGATGAGTACCAACCAGGTGTACTTCATGCCCGTTTTCACGTGCAGGGAATGCCAGTGCTGAACCCATCATTCCCGAACCGACAATTGTAATTACAGCCATTGTTTTCGCTTCCTCCTTTATTTATGTAACCCTTTGGAACGCAAATAATTGATAGCCCACGCCGGGTCATTGGCAGTAAACAGCCGTGCCCCATTGGCGATAGCCTCATCATACAGTTCAGTGCTTTCCATAGAATAATATACCCAAGGTTCTACGCCATATGCCTTAGCAAAATCAAAATACTTCTTGTCCACTACCGGTTTTTCTTTCGGGCCGAAAAGACATACGCAGAACGCATAGTCATATACAAAACGTTTCTGGTGCAGGCCCATACTCTCTTGTGGAAAATACGCATGGATCAGCACTTCGTCAGGATAGTTTTCGGCCAGCCACTCATTGAGCTCTCCGCTCCATGTATTGACCACGCTGCGTTCCAGAATTCCGTAGTGACGCATCATATTCAATGCTTTTTTCGCCGAAGCAAAAGCAAACTCACCGCTGTCTGCAGGATAATCCTTGAGCTCCACATTAAACAGCAGATCCGGAACACCCGCCGTTAATTCAAGGAACTCCTCAAATCTGGGTACACGTTCACCAGTGAACTGCTCGCCCTTCCAAGAGCCTGCATCCAACTGTTTGATTTCCTTAAGCGTCATTTCTCGAATGAGACCATGTCCATCAGTAGTACGGTCCACACGATGATCATGCATTACTATCAATTCACCATCGCTGGTCATGTGCAGGTCCAGTTCCAGCATATCCGGTGAAAGAGAAAGCGCTGAGCGAAACGATACTAATGTATTTTCCGGATAATAACGTGCGTTACCGCGGTGAGCCGCTACTGGGATTTCATTCAGATACTTCATCTTTTGTCCCCTTTTCCTGCTTTGCACAATCTTTTTTCTATCATATCACAATAGAAAACGCCGGTCAATTTATGACACGGCATCTCCTGCGTTTTCATGAATTACCAGATATTAAATCAATGCAACAACGACCATCAGCGCAACAGTAATCAAGCAGGCATACAGATCATTCATTGTCAGCTTCATCACGCGGAGGCGTGTGCGACCTTCCCCACCATGATAGCAACGCGCTTCCATTGCCATTGCAAGATCTCCGGCCCGGCGAAATGCACTAACAAACAAGGGGACCAACAGTGGTACCATTGATTTTGCGCGCTGGATCAGGTTGCCACTTTCGAAGTCCGCACCTCGTGCCATTTGAGCCTTCATGATTTTATCCGCTTCCTCAAGCAATACCGGAATGAATCGCAACGCTATGCTCATCATCATCGCCAGTTCGTGAGCAGGGAAACCAATCTTACGCAGCGGGCTCAGCAGACGTTCCATACCGTCTGTCAGAACTACTGGCGGAGTAGTCAGTGTTAACAGGCTCGCACCACTGACCAGGAATACGAGACGCATGGAGAAACGGATAGCTGTCAGCAAGCCTTCAAGCGTAATTCTGATTTTCCACACCTCCACCAGAACTGTTTCGCCGGCATTGAAGAACAGGTTAAGCAGAAATGTAAATATCAGAATAATCCGAAGTGGTTTTATTCCTTTCAAAAGCAGCTTGAGCGGTAAATGTGCCAGTAGCGCAGCAAGAATGATATAAGCCGCAACCGGAAAAAATGCCCACAGACTGCTGCCCAGAAAAACTGCCACAATGAAAGCGATAGTCAGAATAATCTTGATACGCGGATCCAGGTTGTGCACCGGGCTTTTGACAGGATAATACTGACCAAGGGTAATATCCTTAAGCATCCGCTGCACCCCCCTTCAGTGTTTCACAGATTGCTGCTGCCAGTTCTTCGTTCGTCAGACAGTCTGGCACCCCCATGCCGCCTTCGCGAAGTCGGCGGCACAGCTGAATGGTCTGCGGTACATCCAAGCCCATACTTTCCAGTTCTTCACCGCGAGCGAATATCTCGCGGGGAGTACCCAGCATGGCAAGATGTCCCTTATCCAGTACTGCTACACGTGTTGCAATACGCGCCACATCATCCATATTATGACTGATCAGTACAATTGTGACACCGCCATCATGCAGCTCACGAATCACTTCCGTCAGTTCATCTCTGCCTTTCGGGTCCAAACCTGCAATGGGTTCATCCATCACCAGCACACGCGGCTGCATTGCCACAACACCTGCAAGCGCTACACGACGCATCTGGCCTCCGCTCAGTTCAAAAGGCGACTTTTCGAGCGTATCTGCCGGAAGATGTACTTTTGCAAATGCCTCGCGCACACGTGCATCCAATTCGTCACCAGTCAGGCCCTGGTTTTTGGGGCCAAAGGCAATATCCTTATATACTGTTTCCTCAAACAGCTGATATTCAGCGTACTGGAACAACAGTCCCACACGCTGACGCAGTGCACGACGGTCAGCTCCTTTGGCGTTGATATCTTCACCGTCTACCAGTACACGACCAGAGGTGGGTGTCAGCAGTCCGTTCAGATGCTGGGCGAGTGTCGATTTCCCGCTTCCTGTATGCCCGATCAATGCCAGCAAATCACCGTCATTGATGGTCAGGTCGATATCTTCCAAAGCATCTGCCTCGAAAGGACTGCCCGGTTGATACACGTGCGACATGTGCTCAATTCTTATTGACATTTCAGCACCTCCCGCGCCATTGCATCAACATCCATTGCCTCACGCGACACAGGTAAGCCTTTCGCTCGCAGCAAATCGCCCAACGCCACCATGGGCGGTACATCTAGTCGCATCGCGCGCATTTCTTCTGCGCGGGTAAACACCTGCTCCGGCGTCCCGTCCATTACACAGCGCCCTTCATGCATCACGATTACTCGTTCGCAACGGGCAGCTTCTTCCATGAAGTGAGTAATCCAAACAACAGTAATGCCCTGTTCGCGGTTGAGCCGCTGAACAATATCGAACACTTCCTGCCTGCCTTTAGGATCCAGCATGGCAGTAGCTTCATCCAGGATCAGTGCACGTGGCTGCATCGCAAGAATACCCGCAATAGCAACGCGCTGCTTCTGGCCGCCAGAAAGCATGTGTGGAGCACGATCAATAAACTGCAGCATTCCCACAGCATTCAATGCCTTCTCAATACGTGCAGGCATTTCCTCACTGGGAACACCAATGTTTTCCAGCCCGAACCCGACATCATCACGCACAATAGATGCCACAAGCTGATTATCCGGGTTCTGAAAAACCATGCCAGCGTTTTTCCGGATATCCCAGGTATGAGCATCGTCCGATGTATCCATGCCGCATACGGTCACTTTGCCTTCTGTAGGGATATATAAGCCGTTGAGCAGTTTAGCAAGCGTGCTTTTTCCACTGCCATTGTGCCCAAGCACAGCTGTCATTTCCCCTGCACGGAAGCCAAGGCAGACGCCCTTAAGCGCCAATCCTTCGCCTTCCTCATAGGCATAACTGACATTTTCCGTTTGTAGAATAAATTCTTTCATTCTGATCTCCGTTATACGATTGCGCCCTGCTTCTGCAGCTGTACCCGCGTGTTTCGTGCGTCGCCATTTGCCCATGCGGACACTCCGGCTGCTTCTCCCAGGGCAAAGGCCGTAGCCATTACGCGGAGAGAAGCAAAGGCTTCTCCGTCACAGCTGATTGCACGACCTGTGGCAAGCAGGTTTCCGATATTCACTGACTGCAAGCAGCGGAGCGGAATCGGTCCTGGAGCAGGCAGTTCTGCCAACCGCTGGCCATTGCCGTCCGCCTGATGGATATCGATTGGATGTGCGCAAAATGCAATCGTGTCATCAAACTGTACTCCATCAAGCAGTTCTTTTCCAGTCAGGACATAGCGTCCGCGCATGCGCCGTGTTTCACGGATTCCCAGGTCCGGTGCGATTGCTGCAATCTGTGCATTGCGGAATTCCGGGAATCCTTTTCTCAACAGTTCCACAAGCTGATAAGCATTTTCCCGAAGTTCAGCATATGTAGCAGCATAAACTTTGGGATCCGACGCGTCACCTGCAGCCCGGGTCATATTGACTGCCAGCAGATTCCCCCGGATCAACGCATTGAACCACGGGCCACCAAACTGTGGTGCATCTGGCTGTTCCGCAAGCCAGTCATGCAGTTCTGCATTAACTGAGCGACCCGTTTTCCCATCGTGATGAATACAGCCGCTCAACAGCTGCGTAGTGGCATCTGCGCCTTCCAGCAGAAAGCACAGCGTCATTGGCTGATACTTTTCAGAAGCTGGAAGCATTTCTGCGTTAGCCAGACGGCACAGTACTGCACTGCCAGTGGCGTCGGCAAACATCATTCCGCCAACTGCCTTTTCACCATCTTCTTGCGCAAAAAGCACATGTGTAATGCCCCCGTTTTCACAGCAGCAGCCGCTCAGGACAGCCCCAGAGAAAAGAGTCACACCTGCTTCACGTAGCAAGCGTTCCGAATGGAGTTTTAAGTACTCGGGATGAAAGGACACATGTCCTTTGGGCAGTTCGACTTGTGCTGCACTGTCCTGCACCATGCGCTGCACCAGTTCCCAGCCGATACCGCCTGCTACACGCACCCCCTGATGAAAAAAGCCGCTCAGCGGCACAACATAGCCGCCTGCGCCCATTCCGCCAAAGAAATGATTCTTCTCAATCAGCGCAGTGCACAATCCCAGTCTTGATGCAGACACAGCTGCCGCAATCCCGCTCGGACCACCGCCGCAAACAACAAAATCAAAACTGCCTGCAAGCGGCACTTCTCGCTCAATCCGCATTCTCATCCCTCCCGCGCAGGAATACTGGTTGATTGTATCACTATTTCCCTTGTTGGGCAAGCGCTTTACTTTGCTGCTTCTTTTAGATATAATTAGGTTACGAATCTGCATTCTGGAGGAATCAATCGTGTATCAGCCATCCGATTACCAAGAAAACCGTGATCAACTGCGCAGCCGTCTCCTTTCCGTCGGCATCCCTGCCGCACTGCTGCTGATACTGACGCTTGTCTCTTTCTTCCTGCGTTGGCCGGAAGCTCTTACTGTTATTCTGTGTATTGCGCTATGCTCGCTGTGCATCTTCAGTTGGAGCATGTTGATTTCTCCCCTACTCGCCTATGGCAAGCATGTTGACCATGCATTGAACGGTCGTACCCGTGATACCGAGGGACTGTTTATCAGCATGGAAGAAGAATGTGTCGGACGCGATGGCGTAGAGTTTTATCCCATGACTATCAATGTTGGCGACAAGAATGCCGAAAAAGATATGCGTCTCTTTTATTATGATGCGAACCTGCCGCGCCCAGAATGGCGCCCGGGTGACCATCTGAAAATCACATCATACGACAACCGCGTCACTAAATGGGAAAAACTGTAAGCCCAAATAATCAGGATTTCAGCCCATGAATAAAAGCGTTGCTTTGAAGCAACGCTCTTTTTTTGTTTTCCTATAAAGATCCTTCAGTTATCCATGGCAAGAAATTCACCGTGCTCCCGCCATGGCCTGTGTCAAAGCAGCCATGGCCTGAGTCAAAGCAGTCTGTGACGGATTTCCGGAAATGACTGCAGCCAGTGCATCCGCTGCAGCCTGCAATGCGCTACGGCCAGGATGATCTGACGATAATCCTGCCAGCTGTGTCCGCGCCGTATTCAGCAACGCCTGAGCATCAGGCAAAAGCCGTTCACGCACGATTGGATCGGTTACGACCATATTTCCGCTCTGTGCCGTATGCTGAGTACAGGTCACTGTAGACAGAATTGCTGCATTGCGGTTCGAATCAGCGCTGAGGCGCAGCGTAGAGAACTTACCCAAATACTGTGTCAGCACATCGTTATATTGTGTCCCGATAAATCGATACAGCGGATGCCCTTGCGGAAGTGTGATCACTCCACCAGTCTGTGTATTCGGGCAGTTTGGGGTCGCCAGCATACCGGTTGTGTTGCAGATCTGCACCTCTGTGTGCATCTGGCAATACACAGTAGGGACACCGTTCGCCGGCCACCAGTCACTGACAACGCCATAACCGTTGATATCATGGCGACACGCATCGGTAGCCAGTTGCCCGCTGACTGCACAGGTTGTTACACGCACTAACCCGTAACTGGATGCACTCCCCTCCAGTATATCGCGGTCAGTCAGTTTTTTCTGCTGATGAATGCTGCTCATGAAGGTCTGCCACAATGAGGCTGCGCTGTTACCTCCAGTCGTTTTACCTGACAAGGCCTTGTAATTATCATGCCCAATCCATACACTGCCGCAGTACCAGCCCGTCATACCGGTAAAAAACACGCCTTTCTGATCGCTGTTCGTGCCTGTCTTACCAGCTACCGTCTGGCCACTAATTTTCGCTTTTGTGCCGGTACCGCTACGTACTGCATCCTTCATCATGTCAACAGTCAGCCAGGCCGTAGACGGACTGAACACTTGATATCGCGTCTGGTTCGCATGCGCATCATAGATCACGTTGCCTTCACTGTCGGCTATACCCAGGAATGTCAGCGGTTGCTGATATACACCGCCGTTTCCCAGCACACCGAATGCCACCGCCATCTCCACTGGCGAAACTCCGCTACTGCCCAAAGCCAGCCCGAATGGCGTTTCATTAATGTGCTTGTCACTTACACCCAGCATACGCAGGAAGTTCGCGCTGTTTTCTACGCCGACATAATTCATTAGCGCATATGCAGCGGCAGTATTATCGCTCTTCATCAAAGCAGTACGCAATGTCTCAGGTCCGCGATAACTGCTTCCGCCATAGTTCTGTGGCCATGTCTCCTGTCGGTTGTTGTCCAGATACCCCGTAATAGGAAGAGGCATATTATAAACTATTCCGCCGCCGCCCAACTTACTTAGTTCGATAGTCGGAGCATAAACGGCAATTGGCTTGATTGCTGAACCGACCGGCATATTCATATCACTGGCACGGTTTAGTGTTTTGCGGCGTGTCGGCGCTGTACGGCTACCCACGATTGCTTTCAGTTCGCCTGTTCTGTAATCCAGTACAACTGCCGCCGCCTGCGGCTGGACAATCTCATCATAAGTACCATCCGAATTGCGCACACGATATATGTTATCCTGAGGATCCCGCAATTCGGGATAGTTTTTGTAGTTATACAGCGTATCTTCGAGCGTTTTCTGAATTTCGGTGTCCAAACACAGATATACACGATAACCGCCAGTACGCAGTTCATTTTCCATGCGCACACGATTTGCTGAAGTATTCTCAAGACCGTTAAGGCGAAGCAATGTCTGCACAACATCACTGACTGCATACTCTACATAGTAAACATAGTCGTACATCTGGTCTGCCTGTGTATTTTCAAGCACATGCGCTGTTGTGGTGTCCAGGGCGGCCAGATACTGCTCATGACTGATAAACTGGTTTTCATACATCATGCGCAGAGCATAATCCGTACGGTTGTTGGTAATAGCCGTATAGTCTGTAGTCTCACTCTGCCGCAGATAGAGATTTCGTCTTGGATTATAGTAATATGGATTTGTACACAAGCCAGCCAGCATGGCGCACTCTCGCAAGGTGAGATCTTTCAAGTCCTTGCCAAAATAACCTTTAGCCGCTGTATATACTCCATAATAGTTCTCACCAAGATAAATAGTGTTCAGATAGCTTTCAAGTATTTGATCCTTGCTGTACTGCGTTTCCAGCTGCATAGCCAGATAGGCTTCCTGTATTTTACGCTTATAACTCTGTTCGCTGGAAAGAATGGTATTTTTGATTAATTGCTGAGTGATCGTACTTCCGCCCTGCTGTGAACCGGTCATGAAGTTGCTGATAAAAGCACCTGCTATACGTTTGAGATCGATTCCGTTATGCGTATAGAAACGCGCATCCTCCACCGCCACAAACGCATGCTGCAGATTTTCGGGCATGGAAGCAATCGAAACCATGACACGGTTTTCTGTGCCCTTATAATCGGTAATCAGGTTGCCATTTGAGTCATATATAAAGGAGGTCTGTGCCTGATCATCGATCAGTGTTAGGTCAAGCGAAGGTGCTGTACCCACATAAGCACCCGCAATGCCCAACACAGCACCTACACAGGCAAGTCCTGCCATCAATATCGCGATAGCCAGTACACGTACTACATTAACCAATACAGATATTAAGAAATTCGGTTTACGCATTCTAGGCCGGAAGATAGAACGCTTCGGTTCCTTCTGCCGCGGCTGATAAAACAATCCCATGTCTTCCCTCCCTTCTGCAGAATTCGGCATATGGTTAAATATGCGTCAGCGTATTGAAAAGATCTTCAAACAAAAGATCGCGTTCGATCTGATATATATAACGGATCCAGTGACGGCGGGGATCAAAGCCCCAGTGTCCATCATACTCTGGAATCGGTGCTGCAATAATTGCATCACGCATAAAGCGTTTGTTTAGTGGCCAGCCTATAGCCGTCACATCCCAGATGGGTTTAGACCAGCATTTCATCTCTTTGCATGCCGAAACTTCACTGACAGTATAGCTGTACAGATAATCGCACAGTTCATTCTTGCCTTTCAGATTCTCACGAAGCTCGGGCTCAGTAGTAGCAAAGGCAGACACCACGCCCATACAGGGCAGAAGCACTACCGCCGCACCACATCCCAGTACTATCCGTGCCGCTGCTATATCCTGACGCAAATTGAATTCCTTGTTATCGTGCCAGTGCAGTGCATGCCCTCCCAGCCAGATCACTGTAATGCGATCGCGAATAGCGGGTTCCAACAGTAAGGCAGATGCTATGTTCGTGATTGCACCAATAGCAATCACATACAGAGGGGCTTCCGGAGTGTAATTCATTGCCCGGCAAGCAAGATCGCGCGCTGCCGGTGAGTCAACCGGCGTTTTTTCATCGCTCAGATAAGCTTGCGAACCGGCATATACCCTGTCTTTCAAATCATCGCGCTTCATCAGGCCAATAATGTGCAGTATCTCATCCCGGCTCAGCTGCATGCCTTCCGCCGGTCCACCCGGTGCTTTTTCATTGCTGAAAGGTGCTGCATAGATTGCCTGAAGCCGCAGTTTATCATCATGCAGAATCAAGTATGCTAAAGCAAACTGATCATCTATTTCATTATAGGTATCTGTATCCAATACCACGTCTACCGCTCCCTGCGGATGCTGTAAACGTTGCAGCAATCCATTCTCTTCCACAGGTCCAAACGGTGGCATGATGTGCTCAAACATCGTGATTCTCTCCTCTCAGTTGGGCATCAAACGGAACTCTTTTATTATAACGCATCAGAATAAAAACGCAAATACTACAGGGCTCTGCCGCTTTACTTTTACGATTGCTGTCTTCAATTTATTATGATATAATTATTTAACATTACATGTCTTAACAGGAGGAAACTGATGATTCCATTTTCCGATAACTGGGAATTTACCGAGGAATGGAGTGATGCTTTTTCTGCGGGTGAAGGCGTAGGCATTCCAGTACGCCTACCCCACACGGTTCGTGAACTGCCTCTACACGCTATAGATGAGAAAAGCTATCAGATGCTCAGCGGCTACCGCAAGCGTTTTTTTCTGCCCGCTGATGAAAAAGGGAAACGCTGTTTCCTCCAGTTTGATGCAGCTGCGCATATCGCTACTATATTTGTCAACGGATGCGAACTGAAAACCCACCGTTGCGGGTATACTGCATTCCGTGTAGAATTCACCGAAGTAGCTGTCTGGGGTGCTGAAAACCTGGTAGCCGTACGGCTGGACAGCACGGAAAATCCATCCGTGCCACCCTTTGGATTTGTTATTGACTATCTGACATACGGCGGTCTGTACCGTCCCGCATACATGGAGCTGACTGCACCCGACCGAATTGACGATATATTCATCTTTACGCCTGATCTACATACCGCATGTGTACGCATAACATTGGACCAAAAAACGCCTGGTGCTGCTGACACAGTCAATGTACGCATCCTTGATGATCAGGGCGTTCCCGTTGCGCAAGGTACCGGCAAAGCAACAGAAAACCTGCTTATCTCAGTTCCAGATGCCCGTCCTTGGGACATTGAGCATCCAATCCTGTACACCTGTGAAGTAACACTACCCGCTGCAGACATGAAAACCGTAAGCTTTGGCTTCCGCACAGCAGTGTTTACCGCAGAGGGTTTTTTCCTAAACGGCAAAAAGACTTTTCTTCGCGGGCTTAACCGTCATCAGTGTTGGCCTTATATCGGATATGCTGCTCCTGATTCCATGCAGGTAGAAGACGCCCGTATTCTGAAGGAAGAATTGGGTTGTACCGCAGTGCGTACTTCCCACTACCCTCAAAGCCAGGCCTTCATAGATGCCTGTGACCGGCTCGGCCTTTTAGTGTTTACCGAGATTCCCGGCTGGCAGCATATCGGTGATGAAGGCTGGAAAGAACAAGCCTGCGAAAATACGCGGGAGATGGTGCTTCAATACCGCAATCATCCCAGCATTGTTCTTTGGGGTGTTCGCATCAATGAAAGCCAGGACAATGACGCTCTTTATGCCGAAACCAACCGCATTGCTCATGCCCTGGATCCCAGCCGTCAGACCAGCGGGGTGCGGTATATCGAGAATAGTCACCTTCTGGAAGATGTTTATGCGTTCAATGATTTCTCACACACAGGAAACAATCCGGGTGTGCGTCCAAAGAGTAAAGTGACCAAAGAAGCCAGCAAGGGATTCCTGATCAGCGAACACAGCGGGCACATGTTCCCAACCAAGAGCTTTGATACCTGGAGCAGGCGGCAGGAACATGCCCTTCGTCATGCCCGTGTACAGAATGACTCACTCGATGGCCAACACGCCGGCTGCTTTGGATGGTGTATGTTCGATTACCCCACGCACAAGGATTTTGGTAGTGGAGACCGGATATGCTATCATGGTGTGCTTGATGCCTTCCGTAACCCCAAATTAGCAGCCGCAGTATATGCCAGTCAGAGCGACAATCATCCAGTACTGGAAGTAGGTTCCTGTATGGATATCGGCGATTACCCCGGTGGAAACCTGGGTGAAGTCTGGGTCTTCTCCAATGCTGAAGAAGTCAGACTTTATAAAAACGATTCCTTTGTCAAAGCATTTAATACCAGCCCGTATGATCATCTGCCGCACGGTCCCAAACCAATCGACGATACCATCGGTGAACTTCTTTCCTCGCAGGAAGGATTCAGTGGAAAAAAAGAAAAGCTGCTCCACCGCTGCCTAATTTCCGCAGGCAAACATGGACTGGCAGGGATGCCTCTGATGGACAAAGCACGCATGGCCTGGGCTATGATGCGTTATAAAATGAAATATGCTGACGGTGTCGCTCTGTACGGCAAGTATGTTGGCAATTGGGGCGGTGCAGTCACCAGTTGGCGCTTTGACGCGCTCCGAAATGGTCAGGTTGTTGCTTCACGCACTCTTGCGCCTAGCTGCAAACTTCACCTGGATGCACGCGTCAGCTCGGAAGTCCTGCATGAAGGTCCCACATGGGATATGGTTGCCGTACGCATCCGTATTCTGGATGAAAATGGTAACATTGCCCCTTACGCTCAGCTGCCGCTGCGTTTTGAACTCAGCGGTGCAGCGCGGCTGATCGGTCCGGATACTGTTACGGCCGAAGGCGGCATGAGTGGAACGTATCTGCAAACTATCGGCAAAACCGGTTCAGTCAAGCTGACTATCCGCTGTGTAGACCTCGAACCTGTTACTCTGTGCTTTGCCGTGAAGTAATCACGGAAAATAATAAAAAGGAGAGGATCCTGTGAAACTATCTCTCAAGCAAAAAATCGCCTTTGGTATTGGCGCTGTCGGCAAGGACATGGTGTATGCACTTAGTGCCAGTTATGTCATGTTCTATTACAACGATACACTGAAGCTCAGCGCAACATTCGTTGGTCTGATTCTGATGATTGCCCGCGTATTCGATGCACTGAATGACCCCTTCATGGGCGTATTGGTTGCCAAAACCAAATCCCGCTGGGGACGTTT
This sequence comes from Clostridia bacterium, assembly GCA_017544935.1. Taxonomy (GTDB): domain Bacteria; phylum Bacillota; class Clostridia; order Christensenellales; family Aristaeellaceae; genus SFMI01. Next base: position 10,573 of record JAFYDF010000075.1, on the reverse strand, counting down.
CCGCCCTTGGCTGTTCTCAGGCACAGTGCTCAATGCGCTTGTTCTCTATGCACTGTTTGCAGCCCCCCAAGGCATGATCGATGCCCAGAAGGCAGCAGTCGAAGCCGGTGGAAATCATCTTGCGCTAATGGTCTATTTCAGCGTGGTCTATATCCTTTGGGGTGTTACCTATACTATGATGGATATCCCCTACTGGTCGATGATCCCTGCTGTAACTGATACCCCTGCAGACCGCGAAAATCTTTCTGTTGTCGGACGTACCTGTGCTGGCGTCGGTAGTGCTCTGATCGCGATGTTCACCATGCTGGCTGTCGGTATGTTGGGCAATGGCAGTGATATCGTTGGCTTCCGCTATGTTGCTTTAGGAGTGGCCGTGATCTTCATTATTACAGAGATCATCTGCTGCATCTTCATGCGTGAGCATCAGACAGACATGCGTGTCAGCAGTGTAAAGGAAATGTTCCGTGCACTGTTTGGCAATGATCAGGCGCTAATCGTTGTCGCTACAATCGTTCTGATTAATATGGCTCTGTATCTGACCAGCAACTTTATCATTTACTTTTTCAAATATGACTTCGGCGGTGAAGGTTGGAAAGGCACTTACACGCTGTTCTCTACTGTAGGCGGCGCATTCCAGATTCTGGGTATGATGATCGTATACCCCATACTTCGTAAGAAGCAAATGGCCAACGAGAAGATTTTCATACTCGCCATCAGTCTGGCAATCAGCGCTTATCTGCTGCTGCTTGTACTGTGTCTGCTTGGCATTACTCACAATCTAATTCTGCTGTGCATCCCCGGCGCAATCGTATTTGCCTGCAATGGCATGCTTAGTGTACTGACCACAGTCTTCCTGTCTGGTTCGGTTGATTACGGTGAACTCCAGACCGGGCGCCGTGAGGAAAGCGTAATCTTCTCCATGCAGACATTCGTCGTCAAAGCTGCAAGCGGTGTTGCCGTTTTCCTAACCGGTATTGGTCTGGATCTGATAGGTTTGGTAGGCAATACTGACGAGGAAGCCGTAATTGCGCAGCAAAGCGCTTCCACTCTGACTGGTCTGCGTCTCTTGATGACCGTTCTGCCCATCCTGGGTCTGCTGCTCGCTATGCTGTTCTTCAAGCGCAAGTTCCGTCTGACAGATGCTTACGCAAACGAGATCAGTGAGCAACTGAAATCAAAGCGCGGCTGAGCCTACTAACATATGGCCGTCCCTACCGGACGGCTATTTTGTTACATTTCCCCCATTGTCAGATTTCTTTGAAAGCAATATAATGCGATTCACAGGAGCAGAACTGTTCCTGTGAACTTCAAGATCTGGAGCACGATAATAAGGTGAACAAACTCTTTTCCGTACTTCTTGTTCTGGCCCTGTTCGTTGGGCTGTTCTCCGCAGCCGCCGAAGGCCCGTCCTGCATTCCTGCACCCTCTGATTGGGTAGATCCCACCATTCAGCGCGTTACGGCTGAACTATACCCTGCTACCATACTCGGGACCGGATATACTGATGAATTGTCTCTCGATCTGCATTGGCCAGATTCTTATGCACAGCATGTTGATTACCAATTGCTGTTAACTCCTTCAAGTGTCAGTGCAACGTCTGCTGTTTATAATTTTGAAGGCGATATCGTCCTACGCACCTATGATGAAGATGGTGCTGTTATCAAGGAAGAGTGGCAGGATCAGAAAGCTATCGGGCAAGCAGTCTTTACTTTCGGTGAGAACGGTGAAATCGCATTGACGTTCACAGGCAATGCTGCTTCTGACCTGAACAGTCTTCATCTAGAAGCATTGCTCAGGCCTGTCCCGCATGACGAAGATCTTGTGCGAAATGTATTGGTGCCTCTTTATAACATGGAAGAAGGAACCGCCGGTGCATCTTTGAAGGCTGCACAAACTGCCGCCGAACTGATCAACTACGCATCACTTTGGCGGATGTACAGTATAGAATCTTCGAATCTCCAGACTGCTTTTTCCATCGCGCTTAAAAGCATGAACTGGGACAACGAGCAGTATGAACGTTTTGCGCGTCACAAGGATAATGCCTCATATTTGATAAGCACCATCACTGGATTGAACGATGCCGATGAAGAAGAATATGCCTCTGTACGCGTCCTCATGGAAGACGCAGGTGTAATGGATACTATCACCAGTTCTCTGCAAGGCACAATAGATTACTTCTCTGTGGAAGCACTGGTAACTCAGCTGTCCACACTAGAGAACCCATTCTGAAAAATAGCAAAAGATAGTCTCAATGAATAACGGCCACAATAGCGGCCGTTTTTTGAATCCATAATCATCAGGAATCAGGATAACTGCTTTTGCAGAAGCGGATCAGAAAGCCGCTTACGGAAGAAAGTGATAAGCGGGCCCATGAAAAGCGCCGTAATGATAGTTCCGACGCCCGGCATCCAGCCAAGAAGGAAGCCGATCAGTACACAAAGCAGATCGCATGCAATGCGGATCACACGAAACGGTAGTATGTGTCCAGACACTTTGTATTTTCTATCTGCAAGGTACAGCGGAATCGCATCGTATGTCGAAACACCTAGGTCTGCAGTGTAATACAGCGCTGCCGCAATACACGTCAGCACAATACCAACGACAAGAAGAAGCAGACGTACTGCCAACCCTGTTTCACCAAGCATGTTCGCCAGCATCCCTTCAGTAAACTCCGCAACATATCCAAGCAGAAACAGATTGATAAAGGTGGAGATACCAATATAATGCCGGTCAAGGAACAGATCGATAACCAACAACACTGCATTAATCAGCATATACAGCGTACCGAAGCCTATAGGAACCACCTGGGCCCAACCGTTGCAAAAGCACTGAAATGGGTCCACTCCAAAGAAAGCTCTTTTGAAAATACCTACACTGATGCCGGCTAGCAGCATACCAACAAGTGCCAGTATTATTCTTCGCTTCAGCAAAGGATCTTTTTCTTTCATTTTTCTTATCCTCTGATTTGTGATATTATTTCACCAACATTTTATATCCGACTGCCAGCAAAATAATCTGAATAACAAGAAATGCCGGGAAGAAAACGCGGAAATACCAGTGTTTTGTTTTATGGCGGCACAATGTCATACCCAATACGCCGCCTAGTCCGCCGAAGCATGCAGCAGCCAAAAACAGTGTTTTTTCGGGCACACGCCATTTTCCTGCCTTGGCACAATGTTTATCATAAGCCATCAAAGCAAAAGATATCAAATTCATCAAGATCAGAATCCCGATAGCAATATTGATAATGGTCATTTCTAATGTTTGCCCTCCGATTTGCAGATTTCTTACTAATGCATTATTTGAGAAACGCTAAGTGTCCACAATTATTCTCTCATCTAATTGCAATTAATAATTAGGAAAAGTGCCCTTTCCTTTCCTCATTGTTGCCTAAATGACTTATATATCAATTTCCAGTTTTTTCTTGCAATTGTCATATATCAAATTCAACTGCATCTGAAAACAAAGCTGAAGCTGTATGAACCATATTTATTTAGCAGCACATGTTACAGTCGTGCCACGCCACTCTCTCTTGCTGCCTTTGCCACTGCCGCAGCCACAGCAGGCCCAATGCGTTTGTCAAAAGCCACAGGTAGGATATACTGTGCAGTCAATTCTTCGGGAGCCACCAAATCAGCAAGTGCGTAAGAAGCCGCCTGCTTCATTGCCTCATTGATATCACGGGCGCGTACGTCAAGTGCACCCCGGAACAAACCCGGAAAGCACATAACGTTGTTAATCTGATTCGGATGATCACTGCGTCCAGTACCTACTACCGCAGCACCTGCTTCCAATGCGTCATCGGGTTCAATTTCCGGCACGGGATTTGCCATTGGAAATACAATTGCATCGGGTGCCATGGACTGTATCATTTCCTTACTGACAACATGAGGAGCGCTGACACCAATAAACACATCTGAATTCTTCATGGCATCAGCAAGCTTACCAGCAAACTTCTCAGGATTAGTAATCTTCGCCATTTCCTCCTGTGCGGAGTTCATCTGTTCACCCTCACAAAGTATGCCAAACCGATCCACCATTTTCAGATGCTTGACGCCAAGATTCATCAAATGCTTGCCAATGGCAATACCGGCAGACCCAGCACCATTGATGACAACTTTTGCTTCACCTATATCTTTCTTTACCACACGCAAAGCATTAATCAGCGCAGCACCAACTACTACTGCGGTCCCATGCTGATCGTCATGAAATACGGGGATATCACAAATCTCCTTCAGTCTACGCTCAATTTCAAAGCATCTAGGCGCAGCAATATCCTCTAGGTTAATGCCTCCAAATGATCCTGAAATCAGGTAAACTGTTCGAACAATCTCGTCTACATCCTTGCTCCGCACACAAATTGGAAAGGCATCAACATCACCGAATGCCTTGAACAAAGCGCATTTCCCTTCCATCACAGGCATTCCTGCTTCTGGCCCTATATCTCCCAATCCAAGCACAGCTGTTCCATCGGTGATAACTGCGACAAGGTTATGACGTCTAGTCAGAGTGAAAGATTTGTTATAATCTTTCTGAATTTCCAAACAAGGCTGTGCCACGCCAGGAGTATATGCCAAAGAAAGCTCATCCTTCGTTTTCACGGGAACTCGAGATACAACTTCGATCTTTCCTTGCCATTCACCATGCAGGCGAAGCGATTCTTCCATATAATTCAATTAAGGCACCTCCTCAAGCAATCAACTCCGTCTATAGATTTTACATGTCATGTTTCAAAAAATCAAACGTCAATTTTGTTGCCTATCTCACGGAATTACGATTATAGCTATCAAATTAATGATCCTGTGTAGAATTGAAGTCTTGACTGCCAAACCATTTAGAAAGCCTTGTATGGTCATTAACTGGGAAACATGATATACTGATTTCATACTTTCTTGCACAATTTCAATATATTGCCAGGATCTAAATTACTCAGAATGAGAGAATATGAAAAAGAATTTGGACAAAAACGATAATATGTTTCATATCGATAATAAAAAGCTAGCTGCGGCGTTTGACTTTTCTACCATAGGAATCCGGCTTTTTCTAACAATTATTTTTATTCTAGCAGTATCCGTCGTTCATGCTAGCAATGCTTTCTGCGAAACGCTAGAAACTGAAAGTTATCTCGTCATTTCTGATATTCATCTGACAAGAGAAGCTCAGGATCAAGCGACTATGTTGGAGGCTATAATTCAGGTAGCTAAAGGGAAGGATGTTGTATTATTCTTAGGAGATAACACCAATAATGCCCACACGGAAGAGCATGTCCTTATGCAACAATGGGCAAGTAGCATCAAACAACTAACTGGAGCAGAAGTATATATTATTCCGGGCAACCATGATTACAGTGTCAAGATGAGGCCAGATGAGTTCTGCACCCAATACAGGCAATATGGTTGGGAGCAATCTTTCAGTTGCGATACCGCCTCTGCCAGCTATGCAGTCATGACAAAGGCCGGTGTTTGTCTTCTTCTATTGGATACGAACAAATATGATAACAACAAATTGGTTAAGTCAGATGGTGGCATAGAAGGAACTACACTAATTTGGTTGCAGAAGGTTTTGGAATCACTGCCAAACGAAACGCCAGTGATAGCCATCGGTCATCATCCTATTCTGCCGTCTGAAAGGAACGCACGCACACCAGGAGCTTCTGCATTAAGCCAAGTGCTTCGTGCATATGGTATAGGCTTGTATTTATGCGGTCATGATCATGGTTTTTCTATAGTAGAACAAGATGGTTTACAACAAATAACTGTGGGGCAGCTACAAAACTATCCTGGATGGGTAGGAATCATAGAGAAGAAAGCCGATGGTTTTCTATGGCACACGGAGCAAATATATAATCCCCAATCATCTATTTATAGGACTTTACGAGAAAAAGCATATTCTACAGCTCGCATCATGGCACAAGGGGCTTTGGCAACAACCCCTTATGCTGATGATGAAGAAGCTATCAACTGGTTTACTTCAGTATATATGTTGTTAATTGATAGTGAAATGACACCCGAAAAAAGCGCTGTTCTGCTCACAGATGAAAACTGTCAAAAATGGCGCAATGCACAAACTCGAACAGTAGTAAAAGAATGGATACTGAACCTGCTGGAAAACTGTCCGAAAGCTGTTCACCAGCTCTACATTTCGCCATCGCAAAAGCATTCCTTAGAATACTGAATCCGCACTCCTGTTTTTTCAGTAGAAAGCAGCAATATTAGTGGCAGTAAGAGGAAGAAGGGAACTCTCCCCATCTTCTCTTTGACGAAGTATGCGTGTCTTCTGAAAACAGCAGTTTCAGCCCAAAAAGTCACAACCCAAATCCCGCATCAGGACCAGGGTTGTAATGTGGCACGATATTATTAAATTGATACCATGTGAACAAAGATCACAATGTTGATCGGGAAATGTGACCAAGCATCGGATAAATGTGACTAAACGTTCATGGTCACATTTTTCATTTGCCGGATCATAAAAGCTTATCCTTAGCAGGTGTTGACTTGCGCCTCGATTCGTGGCTGGCGGCGTTGCCCGCAGTTACCTCAGGCCTTGAAATCATCCGACATCTTCAACCAAGCCAGACATAACATGATTCCGAGAACCCCCATCGTAAAGAACTGCACGGCGATACCGGCGCCCGTTCCTTCACCAAAGAGCGGTATCAGCCATCTTTGCAGAGGTGAATCCGAAACCATCAACGGTTCAAATAAACGGTCCGCCAGCAGTCCGCCCAAAAACAAGCCTAAGGGAATGGCACAGTTTTTCAGCGTGCTTTCCGCAGAGAAAACACGTCCCTGAAATTCTAATGGAATTTGTTCCCGCATAAACACCGTCACATGAGCGTTCATAATTGCGGCCATGGCATATGACCCAAAAGCGGCTGCGCACCAAACAGCCGGATGCTGAGACATACCCTGGAAGATGTTCCCCGAAAAAACAAGGGCTGTGCTGATACCGATCAGCTTCAGTCTGTTTTTCACAGGCTTCATCCATGTCACAATGAGACTGCCCGCCATCACACCGAGCGCGACGAAGCTTTGAACCGCACCCAATACCTGCTGGTTATCTTCGGTCCTTGCCAGAACAAAGGGCGACAGAAGCCCGTCGTTGCTCATTTTTGCAAGGAAGTTGATGCAGGTCATAAACAGGATCAGACGCAGCAATACGGTGTGGCCGCGCAGAAAGCGAAAGCCTTCCGCGCAGGTTTTCTGGAATGGTTCATCCTGCCTTTTTTCTGTGCTCTCAACCTTTGGGATCCGGATGAAAAGCAACAGAACGATGAACGCTACGGAAAAGCTGCAAAGATCGCAGATCAGGACGACCTTCAACCCCTCGAGAGCCAACAGGCTTGCACCCAAAGCCGGAGCCAGGATGGATACCGCGGCACCGGAAAAGCCCTGCAGCCCACTTACCTTGGTATAATGCTTCTTTGGAACCAAAAGACTGGTTGCCACGAATGCAGCCGGTTCCTGGAACGCATTCATGAAACTGAGCAATACATTGATCAGATATAGATGCCAAACCAGAAGTGCCGAGAATGAATACAGCAAATACACACTGAACGTTCCGCACGCAGCAAACAGATCAGCAACCAGCATGATACGCTTTTTATTCCAACGATCTGCAATCGCTCCGGCAATGAATCGGAACAGGATTGTAGGTGCAAACGAACAAAGTGTGAGCAACGTAATACTTAATGCCGTTCCTTCCTGACGATAGACCCATACGATCAGTGCATATTCCGTCATCGCTGTGCCAAGAGAGGATACAACTTGGGAACTCCAAAGAAGAAGGAAACTTTTCAGCTCCTTCATGATATTCAGTTTTTTCATGGCTCTGCTCCTTACAAATCATATTGATGATCATTGCAACAGGCGCAAAGCCCGATCCGGACGATCAGGTCCCTCCACATGAGGGTTATCGCTCCGAGCAAGTACCGTCCGTATCAGACCTTGCGCGGAGCAGAAACATCTGCAGCGTATGATACGCCATTCAACTCATGCTTCAACTCAAAACACCCCTGATTGATCAGCTCCATGCTGCGGAGTCAAAGGATCCAGCAACACCGCATGAAATCTATTATATTCTGTAATTCTGCACAATGCTCTGTGAATCCTGCAAATACCTAGGGGAACCCGTGATTCTGCAAACAGTTTAATGTTGATTATTCTGCCGCGCGCCAGAAACATACTCATATACGATGGGTGCTACTACCATACGATACCGGCTACTGGCATACGATCCTTTTTTCATCATATACCAGTAACCAGTGAGGGATGGGAGGTCGAGGGGTTGAAAAAAACCGCTGAGCGGTTTGATCGCATATGATGTTTACCAGAAAGCGCCGTGAAATAAGGACTTAAAGCCAAAAAAGGCACAACCCCAATCTCGTATCAAGATTAGGGTTGTGATGTGTGCAGATTAGACAAAATATAAAAATGATACGAATCTGAAAAAACTATTTTAATATATGGATTTTTGTGATACTATTGGGGTGTGTAGAATCTGAATCTCTTAGAATTAGTAGATAAAAATGAGTGAATAACATGAGCTGAAGGCGGTGTTTTGAATGAGTGAAATGAAGATCACCAAGATTCAAAAGCCTCACATCAATTTCAAAAAGCTCCTGCCTGATGTAGGAATTTATGCCCGCGTCAGTACACGTTCCGCAACACAACTCCACAGTATGGCTGCGCAGGTTTCACAATTGACACGCTTTGTTGCCTCCAGGGGCGATTGGCACCTGGTCGATATCTATATGGATTTTGATAGTGCTTCCGGGTCCACCAAGCGCCCAGAATTTGATCGAATGGTGGAGGATGCCAAGGCCGGTCGCATTGATGCTGTAATAACTAAAAGCGTACAGCGCTTCGGAAGAAATACGGAGGAAACTCTTTCAACAATGAGGGAACTTCTTGCCGCAGGCGTGATTGTGTATTTTTCAATCGAAGGATATTCCTCGGATTCTCCTGATGCAGAGATTCAAACGTCTCTTCTGACAGGATTGGCTGCAGCAGATAATGCTTCGCATCGCGCAGAGCGGCAATGGGGTGTAAGGCGAAGGATCGAAGACGGAACATCTGAGCTTTATCGCCGTCCATGTTATGGATACAAGAAAACAAAGGATGGCATTTTGGTCATTGATCAACTGAAGGCCAAAGTCGTAAAAGAAATATTTAACCTCTATCTATCCGGAGAAAGCATAAATGGTATTAAAAGGAACCTGGAACAAAGGCATATCCCTTCACCTTCAGGGAAAGAAACCTGGCCGGTACGAACAATCGATATGATGTTGAGCAACGAAAAATACATTGGAGACATCGTGCTCTTCAAGACAGTCGTAATCAATTATCCGCACAGTGTCCGGAGAAGTAATAAGGGAGCACCTCTCCACGAGCAGTTCTGTATGACAAATGGAGTTGATGCAATCATTCCGAAGGAAACATATGAGGCAGTGCAGGCAGAAAAGCAACGTCGGAGCAATATTGCCATAGATGAAAGTGGAGCCCAACAACGAGCCAGAAAAAAATACAGTGCGAAAAAAAGGAAAGAAGTCCCTGATATTTTATCTACTTAAATCTTAAAAATCATCCATAGCAGTATGGATTCTGTTGCTTCAGCAATGATCGGCGCGTTCCCATGGGCGCTTTTGTGCGCATGGCAGCCCGCTTTTTGATCCTCAGAATCCCAGAGAATCGTTGACAAGAATCACACGGATCCTGTCTTTTGCAAAGAACGTTAATTTTGATGCAATGCGGCCGGCTGCATTTTTGAAGCAGCCAGCCGCGTCAGTACACCTTTTGTTTTACCCGGCAATGTCCGCTCCCTGCTTTCTGCTCTGAAAACCGCTCTACGCATTCTCCACTGGAACCAGCCGAACCTTGTCCGGTTCCGTTCCTTTGGCTTCGCAGGTATCGGTCAGCGTATTCAGGGCTTCGGCCATTGCTGCGATCTGTTCGTCGCTGAAGCCTTCCAGCTTATCAAAAAACGGCTGAAAGAGCTTGCGTACATTGTCCGCCGTATTCTGCGTGTAAAACTGCATCGCCCTGTCTGTCGGGCGTACGATGATTTCCTTTTTGTTGCCTTCCGCATGGAAACGCTCTATGAACCCGTACTGTTTAAGCAGCTTGACTTTCTTGGAAAAGGAACTCTGCGGAATGCCGAGCCTGGCCGCGATGTCGATCATATTGCAGGTGTTGCTGTGGTGCTCAATAAAATACTCCATGATCTGCCAGGTCAGATGGTCGATATACACGCCGTCAGATATCTCTGTCTGGAAGTTCGCTTTTATTTTGTCGATCGTGTTTACGTGCCTCGCAAGCGCCGACACCAGCGCGCGATACCGCCCCATCCATCTGTAATCCATGCGCGTCTCTCCTTTTTCGCAGTGATTCGGCCTGCTGCACAGCATATTCTATGCAATGATATCGTCCATACATTTTATCATATAGATTTTGTTTGTCAAGTTATGAAAAAATGTGGATCGAGTCAAGTTGTTCTGGAGTTTTTGTCAGGAAACCAGCTGGGACAAGGATTGTACCGACCCGAAAGACTTGCGGACCAAATGTGCAAAGTCAAT
>JAFYDF010000074.1 GCA_017544935.1 Clostridia bacterium | reverse complement strand
GCACGAGCCGAGTTTCCACGGCGGCTGTACCGGGTTTGGATTCCACGACGCGCTGGATGAGCAGGATGCCGTTATCCAAGAGCGGACGGCGAACAGCTTCCAGCACTGCGGCGAGGCTGGCATAGCGGTTTTTGAGGAACGGATTGACGCTGTCACGTGTAACCGGGCCGATTTCCGCGTGCGCCTTTAGGAGCGCCGTTGCGAGATTTGAAATGTTCTCTGAACAGAAATCACACATGATAAACCTCCTGTTGGTTAGTGATTACATACTCTTATACCAACCAGCAGGAGGCTTTTTTGATGACGGCGTATCGCTATCCAGCGGCAGGGACAGGTTCGGACAGCATGGTCTCTTTTACTTCTCCGTTTTTGCCCCAGTCAGACTTGTCCTGCACGGAACGCTGTAAAATGCGCAGCGTAAACTTTTTCTGGTCATAGCTGTCAAAAAGGAAGTCCTCTTTTTCCGTAGCTTCCTTGAGGGGGACGATAAATTCGTCGGCGGAATCATACATAACGGCAGATAGCCAGCCTGATCTTTTATCCGTTTCGCTGCGGGGACCATTTGTCATGTCGTTCCTGGTGAAGGCGAAGCGATGCCAGTCGATCCAGACGGCATGACCTTGGGTCTGGAACGTCAGCTTGCGGGAAAGCCCTGTCTTGTCAAATTCATAATAGCTGAGTTCACGGCCTTCATCCGTATCGCAGACCGTGAACAGCTTTTTGCCTGACACAGAGAATGCCACTTGGCTGGGAGCTCCGTCCCTGAGCGGCAGGACGTCCACGAGCTCTTCGCTTTCCTTCTGGAAGATATAGATGCCCCTCTCTGTGCCCTGCATCTCATCGAACATCTCCGGGACCACGGCTATCCATACGAATGTTCCATGCTTCGTGCGGGCGGTATGGACGGCATGCTTCGGCACCTCTTTGCCCGTATCCGAGCGGCAAATGCGGCCATCCTTCATATAATACTCGTCGCTGCCGCCTGCGAAGGCAGGCATCGTTACCAGGGACAGCGCACAAGCCAGCAAAGGGGCAAGGATCTTTCTCATCATGGGGCAATCCTCCCGTTCATAGGACCTTCCCTATTCTGATAGCCGCGGACTGCAAAAAAATCAATTCTAACGCCATCACGACCTGAATGCCGTGGCCGGGACCTCACAAGCTTTATGTATCAATCCTTATAACAGTGAGGTTTCACCATGAAGAACGTATGCGCAAGTACGGCTCTTTCCCTTGATGTCTACCGCGATGCCATTGATGCAGCTGCATTGCACGGCATCACCCTGTCAGCGTTCATCAACCTGGCCATCGTACACCTGCTGCACATGGATCAGGACGAACTGTCAGCCCTATGTGCCGGAGCAGGCAGAAAAGCAAAACGCGAGAAAGCGGAGGTCGCCGATGAATGACGCCATGCCTGTTTTGGATGTACCGCTGGCTGCTCCTGTGACCGTGAACATCGTGAATGGCAAGATCGACCCTATGCTCATCGACGGTGAAACACGGGAGATGTGGATATCTCGGCTGAAGGACGCGATGGGGACGGAGAGTGATGAGTTGGCAAATTATGCGCTGGTCACGATGTTCAAAGCCTCCAAGCATCCGGACGTGCTGAAGATCAATGCCATGCTTGAGACTGTCCGCGCTGGTTCCCCACGAGATCCGCAGGAGCTCCTACTTCTCGTGCAGATGGCGGCATGTGCACAGCGCCTCCAGGAGGCCATCGTCGCCGAGATGAACGCCATGCTGCCCGAAGACAAGTTCATCCAGACCAAAATCGTACGGCAGTATGGACAGCTGTACTGCCGGCAGCTCGAAGCATTGCGGCGTTACAGGCGGACTGGAGACCAGCAGATTACGGTTGTCCATGTCGAACGCGCTGACACCGTGGCCGTCAAGGCTGGATAGGGGGCAGGCATCATGG
>JAFYDF010000073.1 GCA_017544935.1 Clostridia bacterium | reverse complement strand
GAATTGCCAGAACGCCTTGTCTGTCTTGCCGTTATTCTTGATAAACTTATAATAGAACAGCGAGAATGGGTCTGTCAGTTGGTAGATGCTCATCTTTGATTTGTTACCATAGCTTTGATAGCGACGGCTGTCCATTCGACGTGATTGTTCATATATCCTTCTGCTCCATTCTGCCGGCGAAGTTCTCATTGTTGTTATGACCCCTCCTTCTTGCTGCGGCCAATCACCGTGTATTCCATTCCGTTTTCAAGATGATCGGATCGGTAGAGACATACGTCCTTTACGATCATCGTTGCCTGCGGCATTTCGATTTCTGAAAGCAGCCTATGCTCCGGCACGGCGGGCTTTCGCACCAGGGTGATATGCGGATTGAAGTCTTGTTTATCGAAGGGGATTTCTGCCGCTGACAGCACGTTCCGGACCCGTCGGGCCAAATCGCTCAGCGCTTCGGAGGCTTCCACACCGGCCCACAGCACCCTGGCTTTGGGGAAGATGCCCAGGTGCGACAGCGTGACGGGAAAAGGAGTCTGAACCGACGGAAGAAGCTCCGTAATATCCTCCGGCCACACCCCGATGAACGCCAGCGTCAGATGCAGATTGGAGGGCGGCAGGTACCGTCCGGTCACCCCGGCAGTGCGAAGACGGTCTTGCACTGACAGCAGAGCATCCCGAAATGCGGGCGCAGGCTGCAAAGCAACAAAGATTCGCATATCAGGTCAGCCCCTCAACGGTTCGTTCAATTACCGCGCTCTGGGCGGCGGCTGTTTATCCTTCAATTTTTCCGAATAGAAACAGCAGCCGTCCCGCCCATGATCCTTGACGTAATACAGGGCGGTATCCGCCTGGCGGAACATCTCCGCCGGGTCTTCTCCCTCCGGGCAATACGCCACGCCCGCGCTGAGCGTGATCGACGGAAGGCCGTCTTCTTCACGCTGCAAATCCTCATTGATCTTGGCCATCTTGCGCGTGATCAAATCCTTTGGATTGCCGGTCGTATGCACCATGAAAACGACAAACTCGTCTCCGCCGATCCTGCACGCATAGTCATCGGAACGGAAATTCTTCTTCAGCACAGCGGCAATCTTTTTCAGCACCTGATCTCCCGTCTCGTGGCCGTACTGATCATTGATCCGCTTAAACTGATCCGCGTCGAAGAGCAGCATGGCCGTGGTGCTCATATCCAGGCTGGTCTTGATCAGATCGAAACCGGCCCGGTTATATACCCCGGTCAGTTCATCGTGGGAAGCCTTGAAGCTGAGGTTTGCGATGCTCTTTTTGTAGGCGTTATACATCACGTTATAGGTACCGGCCAGATAGCGGAATTCAGAAGCCCCGATGATCGGTATTTTCTGGTCTTTCTTGATGTGGTCTACCGCGCTCAGCACCGGATTGACGCCAAGATGGGTGGTCACCCACATCATCGCGATCATTGCCGCGGACTGGATAAAGATGAGCGCCGCCATCCATATCAGATCACGATTTGCTTGGTCCTGGGTCTCCTGCTGAGCGCCGTGCGTGCCGGATTTCAGCGTCTGAATACATTCCGCCATGTTGTTTCGTATCTGGGTTTTTTGTTCGGAATACGCTTGATCATGAACCATACGCTGCGCAAGGAGGATCTTTTCTGCCGGGGGCAGAGCGCTGTCCGCTTCCG
>JAFYDF010000072.1 GCA_017544935.1 Clostridia bacterium | reverse complement strand
CTTTTCGTTGATCTCCTTGAGGGGTTCCCTGGCCTCGGCGCCTGCGTCTGACGCATCGATCTTGTTGCCCTCCAGGTCATACCCCATGTAATCCAGCAGGATCTTGGCGATCTCATACTGGGGGTTGTCCTGATTCTTCGCGACGGCCGTCCATTTGGCCACGTCGAAATTGTCACCCTCCTTATCGAGTATCCTGGCTGCCTGATTATGGTAATGCAGCTGCTTGAACATGCGGTCAAAGTCATGTGCAAAAATGGCCGTCATGCGCTTGCGTACGTTAAGCCTCTCCGCTGCGGGCGCATTCTGTATCTTATTCTTAATGGCTGTCAGGAACCTGGTGCAGGCGTCATAATCCGCTTCCTTCATGTGAGCCTCCCGCATGCGCAGCTCCTCCCTGGAGGAATCATTGCTTACGTGAGCCTGTTTGCTGCTGGCCAGCTCGGTCAGTCTCCTGTCCAGGAAGCCCTCGACGTCGGAGCTGAGCAGTGGCAGGTTCTCCTTGATGTAATACACGACGTCGCTGCCTTCTTCCTTGACCACTATGCGGTATACGTCAGTGGAATTGCCCTGGTTCTGCCAGTCCGTTTTGACCGCTACCGAATGCTTGTGCATGGCCGAAAGTGCATGGAGGTTATATACCTTCTTTTCCTTCCGCACGAGCTTTTCATCCTGCTTAAGCTCCTCCTGCTCGTTCTGCTCCTCCTGCAGCTCCCCGTCCTCGGGCACGTCATCCGCTGACCCGCGCAGTTCCTTTAAGTCAAAGCCCTCAAGGGAATTGTACTGGAGAGCGTCAACGGTCAGCTCGTATTTGCTCCTCTCCTCCTTGCACGTCTGAAGTACGCGGCTGACGAGCTCCATGCGCCGGATGCCGGTGCTCCAGCGTCCCTGCCCCGCCTGTTTCTTTTTCTCCAGATAGTTCTCGCATGCGCTAATGACCTCTTCGAATGCCTTGTGGACTGCCTCCTTGAGGCCCTCCGCATCCAGCACCACGCCATCCGTGCCTTCCTCCTTCACGTAATCGTCGATCCCTCGATCCAGGAGGTTATTTAAGTAGGCCACGGTCTTTTTGACCCTGACCATCTCCGGTGATTCCCTTTGAAAGATGCTGTACCACTTTTTATCCTTGTAGAGTGCGGCGCTGATGTCACGGAAGCGGTTGGTCTGAGTCTGTCTTCTGACCGAATACCTGACGTCCGAATCGCTCTTCATCATCTGTGACAGCTTCACGTCCGAGGCCTTGATCGAGTCATTGACCTCCTTGGTCGAACGGGTATCCTTCAGTTCAAACATGGACTCGGGCGCCTGATACGACAGCTTATAGGTCTCATCCTTGGATAGCTGCAGCGTATCGATGAACTTCGGTTCCTGCTTAATAAGGTTCAGCTGTTCATTATCCTTGCTCATGATTTATCTCCTTGACGTAACGTTAATCTACTTTGCCTGAGAATCCGTCAACGATCAATCCGGTCAGCCTGTCCGTCCAAAAAGCAGCCTTCGCAATTAAATCTGACCGGTCTGACTCCATTAATACCTTGGCAGATTGATCGCAGGTTCCCAATAATTCTTGAAAAATATGCTAGCATATTATATTATAATAACATGAATTTGAAAATAGTATCTGAAAAGAACAAGAAATATTACAAAGAGCTCGTTCCTTCGGAGCTTGGTTTTCTGTTGCACGACGACAGTTATCTCGTACTGGGACTCGTCGAGGAGGCAGACGGAGAGGCCATCGCCATAGGCACGTGCGTGCTTTCCTTCAACATACCCGATGCGGTCATGATCGAATGGTTCTACGTGGACGAGGCTTACGTCGAAGACGACTTCGGCGCGACGTTCCTTGACGCCGCCTGCGACATTGCACGGGAGAACGCCAGGACGCGCATCATGGTCAAGCTCTGGGGAAAGGGAACCCGCGACGCGGAGGACTATCTGTTCGAACTTGGATTCGTGCCCGCCTCTACCGAGAGAACGGACTCGATTTACTACATAGCCGACCTCATCAGCACTTCAGCCTTCGCAGGTGATGGCGTGGGAGCGCGCAAGGCCGGTTTTGAGCTGAAGGAAGTGACCACGGGCGTCTACGTGCCCATGCTCTTCGGCAATCCTCAGCCGGATGCCCTCAAAAAATCCATATCGGCCGCCCTGTACGAGGTGGCCAAAAAAGAAGGGGATTCCGCCGCGGTGCTGTATCTGCGCTGCGCTCACCAGGATCCGTTGTCCGTCATCAGGGATTACTTCATGCAGGGCAATCGGATAGGCTCAGCGTGCTATGAGGCGTCGGTCGACACGCCGGAATACCTGGCCGGAGTTCTCGAGGAGCAGAGGCTCGCCGGTGAGAGCATGCGCAGGGAGATGGATTCCATTCCTACTGAATTCACGATGACAGGCCTGGCGGAATATTGATTCCGCCGGGCTTTTTCCTAACTAATTTAAGAAACGTATACTATAGATAAAAGGTACTACCGAGTAAACGGTTCGTGTGAAAACCTACTCTTTTTCTGTTATGGTACTTCGACAACATCCCCTTCAAGCACATCCGGTAAACATATACAAATAAAACCCTCAACCGATATGGCTGAGGGTTTAACTTCCGATGAAATATTATAAGACATGTTCACGCTCTACAACAGCTCCAAAGGGCATAAGAGAGACCTTGGCGATCTTGAAAAACTGCTTGCCCCAGGGAATACCGATAATGGTTATGCACAGTACCACACCGAGTATGGCGTTACCCAGCGCAAGCTCCCATCCCGATACAATGAGCCATATAAGATTTAACAGAAATGACCCTGCACCGTTCTTTTCATACACGATTTCCTTACCAAACGGATTAAGTGAGATGGACGCCAGTTTAAAGCACTGAACTCCCACAGGTATACCGATAACGGTTATGCACCATAAGCATCCTGCCAAAACCCATCCGATAGCGCTTATTAATCCACCGAAAATGATCCACAGAAGATTTAATAATATTCTCATAACAATTCCTCCCCGATGCTAAAACAATAATGTATCACAACTATGTTATTATACGTTATTCACCAATTTATGTCACAATAATTCTTCTTTCGCTGTCCTGAAAACGCTTCATATCCGATATTGGTGATGCCGAATCCCTCCGTATCTAGTTTTTCCGTTTCATATCCCGGCTGTCTCTTGTGTATTTCTTAATTAAAAACAATACGATTCATAATACCCGGGATCTGGTATAAACGAACAAAGTGAGAAAATGAACGCGCTAATATAAAAAATAGCTAAAAATACAGTAAAAATTTTTTTTACATAAACTGTGTTATATCCTGTTTTTTTTAAGTATAATTTTATCATCTTTACACTTTGATCAGGCATACAGACACATGTTGAAGTAAAGGCGCAACGGGCTGATAATCCCCTTGCCCATTACAGATTTCCCAGCAAAGGAGGTAATCTATGCAGAAAAGAAAACAAAGCATCAAGGTTAAGATGCTGTTGGGGATCCTGCCTATTTTTGCAGGCGCTCTGATAATCATGATGATCATAAGCGCAGTCAAAAGCAACGGAATAATTATGAAACAGGCAGAAGCAACTGCCAACCAGACGCTGCAGGCCGCTGTTAATAATATGCACGGCGAACTTCAGGAAGTACGAAGGACAGCAGTCAACATCTCACGGTCGGTAAGCGCCACCTATAAAAGTGCGGATATAAATGCGATGAAGCAGATGCTCTGCAACATCATTTCCGACAACAATATGGTGCTTGGCAGTGGATTGTGGTTCGAGCCCTATGCTTACGATGCTGCCGAGGAGTACATGGGGCCATACTGGTACAAGGACGGATCGACAATAGTTGAGACCTGGGATTACAGTAATGCCGAATATGACTATTTCTCACAGGAATACTATAACAACGCCAAATCAATAACTACAATGCAGGCCATTATAACCGACCCTTACTATGACGAGACCTCAGGATGCATAATGGCAACCTGCTCCGCTCCCATTTTTGACGAAACCGGAACATATCTGGGATGTGTTACCGTAGATATCGAGTTATCATCGATAGAGGAGTCTACCGCTGCCATAAGCATGGGGAGAACGGGCTCCGCAATGCTTACCACCTCGGACGGAACATTTCTGTATGCGGCCGATGCTTCCAAAGCTGAAACCGGCCAGAATATCACAAACGACGCCAACGCATCTCTTGCAGCTCTTGGCAATCAGATAATCGCCGCTTCTTCCGGCGAAAGTTCCTATCAGGAAAACGGTGAATCATATAAGGTGTTCTTTTCATCAGTGCCGGAGGTTGACTGGCGTCTGATACTTCAGATCACGGAATCTGAACTCAAGGAGGATGTAAACAGCCTGATGCAGGTAAGCATACTGGTATTGGTAGCTGCGCTGATTCTGGGTGCAGTCAGCATCTTCCTCATAATCAACGGAATCACCAGACAGCTGAGTGCAGTGACCGCATTCTCCGGAGAACTTGCCAACGGTAACTTCACCATTGATAAGCTGAGGATCAGGAGTAATGACGAAGTCGGCCAGATGTCAGGTTCCCTAAATAATATGTATACCAATAACAAGGAGATCATTCAGCGTATTTCCGATGAATCCGGAGAGATCAACGATGCTTCCGTAACCCTGAGCGCTATGAGCGATCAGCTCAATGCTGAATTCGCCAAGATCCGTGATAATATGGTTATCGTAAATGACGCAATGATGAGTACCGGAGCCGCTACCCAGGAGGTCAGTGCTTCAGTAAACGAGGTAAACACATCCGTTCAGCATCTTGCGGAAGAAACCGAACAGACCTCAAGAGAGGTCGCCCGGATCAAAGCAAGAGCCAAAGAGATACAGGAAAACAGTCTGAAATCTCACGATGATGCTATCTCCATCACACGGCAGCGCAGCCTGGAAGTTGAGGCTGCGAGCTCGAAGGCGGAGATCGTACATGAGATAGGAAATCTGGCTGAAGCTATATCAAGTATAGCAGATCAGATCAATCTGCTTTCACTTAATGCTTCCATAGAAGCCGCCAGAGCAGGAGAAGCCGGACGTGGATTCGCTGTAGTCGCCGCTGAGATCAACAAGCTTGCTGTGGATACCGCGGAAGCTGTTAAGCAGATTCAGGATACTGTAGGATCCATTGAGGAAGCTTTCAGTGATCTGAGCAGCAGTTCCGGCAAGCTTCTGGATTTCGTTACGGACAGAGTTACCCCTGATTATCAGAGTTTTGTGGAATTCGGTAAGACATACGGCGATGATGCGGAATTGTTCGGAGAACTGGCCATACGTATCGATGATATGACGGAAAGTATCCGTAATTCCATGGTAGAAGTCAATGGTGCGGTAGCGGCCATCGCCGAATCAACTCAGGCTACCTCAACACGTTCTTCCGATGTGACTGAATCCGTAGGCAATGTATCCGATGTAGTGGATAATGTAGCTGATCTGTCGGCCAGACAACAAAGTACGGCAGACAGTCTTATACAGATGGTTCAACAGTTCAAATTAAAATAAAGAAACAATCTTTCATCGGAGCTGTCGCAGGGTTTTGCGGCAGCTCCGTACGCTTTTTGATCTATTCAGGAGACTTCCTGATCTTCATGCATCTGATGGCGTTTAATACAGCCAGGATCATCACTCCCACATCAGCAAATATGGCCGCCCACATATTGGCTATGCCCAGTGCCCCCAGTAGAAGGCACAGAGTTTTAATCCCGATGGCAAACCATATATTCTCTTAACTATATTTTCTTCGGGTCAGGTAGCTCTTCATACATCGCCTCTAACAGATCGCGAAGAAACTCTTTGTTCTCAACATTATCGACAAGGAGCATCTCCTTTGCTCCCTCGTATGGAAGTTCCAGACCAACTTCAGGCATCATTTTCACCGCAGACTTTACAGGCTTCACAAGAAAACGGTCATCATAAATGCCACCGACTACTTT
>JAFYDF010000071.1 GCA_017544935.1 Clostridia bacterium | reverse complement strand
ATTCTACTGAATTTTGTACTTGACATTATGGGGAGGATATCATGTCACACCATCACAGTTTCATTATCACCGATTTCACCAATTATTTCAACTGACAACCGACAAATATCATCCACAAAGGAGGAAGGCGGCTCCTCCCATCACTGAAGTCACGGGTGTCCGCCGCCATACGTCATGAACAAAAGAGAATGGCTCCTTAAAGTTTTCAGCGGTGAGGATACCGGCCGTGTACCCGTAGGCTTCTGGTTTCATTTCCTGAAGGGCAGTGAAATGAGCGGGGCCTTACAGGATCCCTCCCTGATCGAAAAAAACCTTGATGGACACCGCAGATATAACGAAGCATTTCATCCGGACTTCGTCAAGGCCATGTCAGACGGACTCTTCTACCGGCCTCTGGAAACGTTCCCGGATATGCACTGCGCTCATGATCTGGCATCTGTACGCCCGCTGAAAAGAGATCATCCCTACTTCAATGCCTGTGTGGATCTCGCGCAGCAGATCCGCCGGATCTTTGGAGATGACATCCTGATCTATTACAACGTCCCCGCGCCTTTTCATCATGTCATCAAGAAATACAATGGAACGACCGTCATGCATACCCTGCCTTCCTGTATCACGGAAGACCCGGAGGCGTTCCGCATTGCCAACAACGCACTGGTCACGGATATGATCACTCTAAGCGAACGTGTCATGACCGAGGGCACAATGGATGGCATCTATCTGAGCTTGCATAATGATAACGTATTCTCAACTGAACTGTATGAGGAGTTCATCAAAGACGGTGAATTAGCGCTTCTTCAGGCAGCGAACGCGATTCATTCATATAATATCGCCCACATCTGCGGGTTTGCCGGGCGTGTAAACAATTTTGATGTTTACAAGGATTATCCGGCGGCCGTCTTTAACTGGTCCCTGCATACGACCCATCTGAGCATTCAGGAAGGAAAGCAGTTCTTTGACTCCTGCACATGCGTGATCGGCGGGTTCGACCAGATCCCGGGCAGCCTGATCCATAAAGGCAGCAGGGAGGAGATTCGGCGTTTTGTGTTCGATCTGCTGAATGTGAACGGCAGTGCCGGGTTCGTCCTTGGCGCTGACTGTACCATCCCTTCGGATACGCCTGCAGAGCACCTGATCTGGGCGCGTGAAGCATGCCGCGAATGGGAAGAAAGGCGACCGCGCACTGCGTTCCAATTCAAATAATGCCTGTTATGCATCCATATAATACATGCTTGCAATCATGTAGGCCGCATGTTATAATGCAGTCAGAAACCGGCACAGATATAAGCCGGAAAAATACAAATACCTGAAAGGGGTCTATTCTGCTATGAAGAAAATCGTTGCTATCCTTCTCGCGCTGGTAATGGTCGCCGGACTGAGCACCAGTGCCCTGGCCGTGAACGAAGACGTTTCCGGCAAACTGGCTATCTACTCCTCCATGTATCAGTTTGTTATCGACATGATGGATGAAGCGATCAAGGCCGAGTTCCCGAATCTGGAGCCCGCTTTTGATGGAAGCTTCTTCTTCTATGGCGGCACCAGCTCCCTGATCACCAAGCTGTATGGTGAGATGGAAACCGGTACCCTGGGCTGCGACATGATGCTGGTCGCCGAGCCTGCCTTCTCCCTCGAGCTGAAGGATGCCGGCTACCTCGAACCCATCGAGATCGAAGGCGCTGACACTCTGCTGCGCTTCCCCTATGATGCTGAAGGCTACTGGTATCCCGTCCGCGTCTGCAACATGGTTCTGGCTTACAACCCCGAGAAGGTTGAAGAGTGGGCCGCCAAGGGCGTCAATATCCCCAAGACCTTCAAGGATTTCGCCACTGATCCTGCTCTGAAGGGCCTGATCTCCATGGGCAACCCGCTGACCAGCGGCACCACCTATGCTGCCGTCGCTTCCCTGACCCAGGATGATCATTATGGCAAGGACTTCCTCAAGGGCCTGGCCGCCAACGAAGTCATGATCGAGTCTGGCTCCACCGCTATCGCCAAGCTGGAAACCGGTGAGTGCGCCGCCATCATGATTCTGGAAGAGTCCATCCTGAAGGTTCTGAAGGAAGCTGCTGATGCTGGCACTCCCAAGACCAACGTGGCCTGCATCTATCCCGAAGACGGCGTTGTCCTGATCCCCTCCACTGTGATGACCGTTGCTGAAGAGCATTCCGCCAATGTGAACATCGAAGCCTGCGAAGCCGTTGAGAAGTGGCTGCTGAGCGAAGAAGCCCAGAAGCTGATCCTGCAGGGCTACATGCACTCCGTGTTCGCCGATATGACTGAAATCCCCTACGAGTCTGTTGATACCAATGGCCTGATCGAGAAGGATCTGGGCGTCGACTGGGAGAACGCTTATAAGAATCGTGAGTCCATCAACACCGCTTGGACCGAGATCGTTACCGCCAAGTAATTATTTCTCCTCCCGTTTTTCCGCAGGGGGAAGCCGTACTGCGGCTTCCCCTTTTTCAGTATTTTTGATCGATGCAAAGAAGGTGCATGCGGATGAAAAGCAATATCGCGGCACAGTCCACGCTCCAGCAGCGTGACCGTACACCCGCGATCACCAAGATTGTATTGGTAGCAGTATTCCTGCTCGGACTGGCCATCATTGTGACCGGCTGGATGGGCATGCGCGAGTATGCTTTGTCCGGCTTCAGTTCCGAAGCGGGATATGACGCTGTTTACAAGCTGTCAGGCGATGTGGAGTCGGCCTGGCAGAAGAGCCTGAAGCCTCAGCTGGACGGCCTGGATGCTTCCAGCCGCGCTGCAGTCGATGAAGCTGCCTATGAGATGCTCGCTTCCACCTGGGAATCCCAAAAGGAAGGTGGAAAGGCTGAACTTGACGAGGCGCTTACCGAGGGCGGCGAACGCTCAGAACGTCTGTACAAGCTGCTCTATACAACCTATCTGGTGAACGGTCCCAAGGTCGCCGCTTCAGCGCGCAAGGAGATCACAGGTGTCGACGCCAAGGAGCAGTCCGCTTTCCAGAAAGCGCTCCTTGCCTGCATCACGGATGAGAACGCGGCAGTGCCGGCTGCAGCTGAAAAAGCTGTTGGCTCGCTGACCGGGCTTGACCGACAGGCGATGCTCATGCAGACCTTCTTTGTCAGCAGCGGGTCTACAGAATCCAGGCTGACCGAAAACGCGAACGCGATAAAGAAGAGCGTGCGCGATAAAGGCGTGCAGCTTTCTGCTTTCCGCATGATCGTCAATAAGGATGTTTCCTGGCTATGGAAGCTTGTCGTCAGCAACAGCCGTTCTGTCATTCTGGTCGGTATCATCATCGCTGTCGACGCGCTTCTGCTCATCGGCCTCATGATGATGGAAAAGAGCTGGATCGTCGATTTCAAGTGGCTGCTCATTCTGATTATCGTCGATTTCCTGCTGCTATTCCAGATGATGCCACTGGTATACATGCTCATCAAGGCCTTTACGCCTGACGGCAAATTCTCGCTTGAAACATTTAAACGTCTGTACACCTATTCTCTGAACCTCGACGCTCTTCAGAATACACTGATTGCCGCCACCTGTACCATGATCTTGGGAACGCTGCTTGCCTTCCCGCTTGCATGGCTGGTCGGGCGTACCAATCTGTATGGCAAGAAATTCTTCCGCAGCCTGTTCGTGCTCACATACATGGTTCCCCCCTACGTGGGCGCCATGGCCTGGCTGCGCCTGCTGAACCCGAATGTCGGCACCATCAACCAGTGGATCCGCGCACTGTTCAACCTGAGTGATGCCCCCGGCCCGCTGAATGTGTATACACTTCCGGGCATGATCTGGGTACTGACCTGTTTCTACTATCCATACGCTTTCATCACTATCAGCCGTGCCATGGAAAAGATGGATCCCTCGCTTGAGGAAGCCAGCCGCATTTCCGGCGCGTCACCGGTCAAGACATTGTTTACCGTCACTCTGCCCATGATGCTGCCGTCACTGATCTCGGGTGCCCTGCTCGTGTTCGTCAGTGCTGCCAGCTGCTATGGCATCCCGTCCATTATTGGCAGTCCCGGACGCGTGCATACGGTGACGACACGCATCGTTGAATATGTCTCATTGGGTCAGCAGGGCCTCAACGATGCCACAGGCATGGCTGTGTTCCTGATGGTCATCGCCATCATTATCCTGTTCATATCCGACGTTGTGCTGGCAAAGCGTCAGTATATCACAGTATCCGGCAAGTCCGTGCGTCCCGCCATTGTCGATCTGCGCAAATGGCGCATCCCGCTGACAGTCCTCGTATCGCTCTTCGCCGTAATCGTGGTGCTGATCCCCTTCGCTACCATCTTCTCTACTTCGTTTAAGAACGATGTCGGCAAGAGCATGTTTGAGCCTGCTAATTTTACCACCGTGAACTGGACAACGGTGTTCGGCCGCATCGAAACAATGAACTGTCTGAAAAATTCATTGGTATTCGGTGCGGTGACCGCCACTGTCGGTATTGTTGTAGCCTGCGTCATGAGCTATCTGCTGCAGCGTACCCGCGTTCGCGGACGTAAGATCCCTGACTTCCTGATCACGCTGGGTTCCGGTACTCCTTCCGTGGTTATCGCCCTGGGCCTGATCATGACCATGAAGGGTAACTTTGGTATCAATATATATAACACCGCATATATCATGATCGTCGCTTACCTCATCAAGTACATGATGATGGGCATGCGTACAGTCGTATCTGCAATGAGCCAGATTCATGCATCCCTGGAGGAGTGCAGCCAGATCTCCGGTGCAAGCTGGCTGCGCACGATGTTCAAGATCACGGGCCGGCTGATCTTCCCCAGTATCGCGGCCGGCTGGTTCCTTATCTTTATCCCGAGCTTCTATGAACTGTCTATGACAACGCTGCTATATTCCAGCACCACCAAGACCATCGGCTTCCAGCTGTATGAGTACTGGACCTTCACGAGCCAGCCAATGAGCTGCGCCATGGCCTTTGGCATCCTGCTGATCGTTGTCATACTCAACTTTGTACTGAACCGCCTGACCAAGGGCGAATTCTCCATCTGAGAAAGGATCGATGACTGATGGCAACCGTAACGATTAAACATGTCACAAAGGCCTTCGGCGATAACGTCGTGCTTAAGGAGTTCAACGAGACCTTTCAGGAAGGCGAATTCATAACATTGCTGGGACCTTCCGGCTGCGGCAAGACTACTATGCTGCGCATTATCGCCGGTTTTGAAAAACCGACGACAGGCGAACTGTACATCGATAACCAGCTGGTATCCGGCGGAAAAACATTTATCCCGCCCGAGAAGCGCAGCGTCGGCATGGTCTTCCAGAGCTATGCCGTGTGGCCGCATATGAATGTATTCGACAATGTTGCTTATCCCCTGACGATCAAAAAAGTTCCCAAGGCGGAGATCAAAAAGAGCGTGGCGCATGTTCTTGAAATCGTGCATCTGAGCCAGTATGCCGAGCGCTTCCCTAACCAGCTTTCCGGCGGTCAGCAGCAGCGTGTTGCGCTTGCCCGCGCTCTGGTCGCCGCTCCGAAACTGCTGCTGTTGGATGAGCCACTGTCCAACCTGGACGCCAAGCTGCGTGAGTCCATGCGCTTTGAGATCAAAGAGATCCAGCGTCAGCTGGGTATTACCGTGGTCTACGTTACACACGATCAGACTGAAGCTATGGCCATGAGCGACCGTATCTTCCTGATCAACCGCGGTGTCGTGCAGCAGTGCGGGAGTCCTGAAGAAATCTACAACCATCCCGCTAATCAGTTTGTTGCTGACTTCCTGGGCAAGGTCGACTTCTTCAAAGGCGAGTCCGCAAACGGCCGGATCGTATTCCCGAAGATGGATGGCCAGTCCTTCGCATACAACGGTCCGCGTACAGGCAAGGTAGAAGTAGCAGTACGCCCAGAAAACCTGTACTTTGCCGAAGATGGCATTCTGGAAGGCACGCTGGAAGCGCAGTACTACCTGGGTGATGTCGATGACTGTCGTGTGCGGGTCGGTGAAACCCTGGTACGTGTCATCGCCAACGGTTATGAATATAAAAAGCTCACAAACGGTCAGAAAGTGCGTCTGGGAGTGCGTGATTTCATGGTCTTTGAGGACGATGGTTCACTCGAGCAGATGCTGCAGATTCAGACCTGAGAAAGAGGTTCAGCTTGGAAAAAAGAATCCGTGATCTGTATCTGGCGATGTCCGAGTTCGACCGCGGGCGTCCCGATCTGATCCAGCATTTCACCAAAGTACACGCATATGCCGCCCTGATCGCAGAATGTGAAGGGCTGGATGTGCATACCTGCGAAATTCTTCAGGCTGCCGCGCTGGTCCATGATATAGCGATTCCGCTGTGCGATCAGAAATATGGTTCACATCCCGGGCCTCTGCAGGAACAGGAAGGCCCTGCCTTGGTGCGGTCTCTGCTTTCTGATATGGATTTCACTGAAACGGAAATCAACCGTATCTGCACGCTGGTAGGAGAGCATCACACGCTCTCCCCCATTGACGGTATCGATCATCAGATCCTTCTTGAAGCAGACTTTCTGGTCAACTGTTTTTCGCATAGCAATCCGCGCGACAGTCTTGAGCACACGCTGCGCCATGTGATAGCAACTGCAACCGGGAAACGTCTTTTTACAGCCATGTTCGGGCTTGAAGAATAACAGTCCTTTCAGCGAAGCTCCCTGTGAGCTCCGTCTTTGCCATTTGAAATACTCTTAGTCATCTGATAAGAGCAGAATAATTGGAGCGTTAATATGGAGTATATCAGAGTCACAAAGGAGAATCTTGAAAAGGAACACATTTGCTGCGCCATTTCAAGCAACAACGATGTTCAGGTCTCATCAAAGAAGGCCTGGCTGGCGGATCGGTTTGACGATGGTCTCGTATTTCTGAAATCCATCGAGCGTGGAAAATGCTTTATTGAGTATATCCCTGCTGAGTTTGCCTGGAACCCGATCGAAGCAAAAGAATATATGTACATTGACTGTCTCTGGGTTTCCGGTTCTTTTAAAGGACACGGATATTCCAATGATCTGCTGGGTGCATGTGTTGATGACAGCAAGAAAAAAGGCCGGAAGGGCCTGTGCATTCTGTCCGCCGCGAAAAAGAGGCCATTCCTTGCCGATCCTAAATATCTCAAGTACAAGGGATTT
Source organism: Clostridia bacterium (assembly GCA_017544935.1). Classification (GTDB taxonomy): domain Bacteria; phylum Bacillota; class Clostridia; order Christensenellales; family Aristaeellaceae; genus SFMI01. The sequence goes on along the minus strand of JAFYDF010000071.1, from coordinate 10,461 downwards.
ACCGTGTGTGATGAGGCAGATAACGGTATCCAGCTTTGGCATTTCCCGTTCTCACAGGATTCGGAACCGCCCAGATTCAAAGATTGTGCAAAGCATCCTCATATCGAAGAAGATGGCTATGTCCTTTACTACACGAACCAGTGCCCTTTCAATGCGAAATATGTACCAATCATTGAACAAGTAGCAAAAGAGCACAGTATACCGTTCCGAGCAATCCGTATCGAGAGCAGGGAGGATGCCCAGAACGCACCGACACCAGTCACGACCTATGCCCTGTTCCTGAACGGAAAATACCTGACGAACGAGCAGATGAATGATTCAAAATTCCTGAAACTGACCAATACACAAGTATAGTCCTGATAGCATTTCTCACAATGTTCCAATGTCTACAAAACCGGCCGGGAATCCCCGGCCGGTTCGCTTTGTCTTATGTTTCAGTATTACTTCATTTCAACTGCGTTGTTCATGTACTCAGTGCTGATGCGCTCCGCTACGATCTGAGCATCTACCGGGTACAGCAGCTCCAGCAGCGCCTTTCTGGCCGCAATCATCTGATCCAGCAGTTTGCGGTTCATGGCAATGATCTGGCGGTCTTCCTTGCTGGCTGCTTTATACCGGGCATTGATTGAACTGTCAAGCTCCATCTGCCACATGCGCTGTGCGCGGAGGAAGCTCTGTTCCAGTGCAGGGCGAGTCGCAGCCGAGTCAATGGATTTGACCACATTCTCCAGTACTGAGCTCAGCTTGCCGCCGAAGTACAGCACGTATTCGATTGTACCGCCTTCGCGTTTCAGCGTCTCACGGCCTGTTCTCTCAACGTCTACAGGACGTTCAGTAAACTTGCGGACCATGGTATCCTTACGTGCTTCAGGCGCAGTGTGCAGCTCCCAGCACAGGTCAACACAACGCTCCATCATGTTATCAGACAGTTTTTCGGCTACAGTTTCAGGCGCGTCCGGATAGATCAGATTCAGAACCTTCTCATAGCTTCCCAGCCACAGATAGTAGTTCATACGATCATTGAGCACCGTTACGCGTGCTTCATCTGTGGCCGCATCAAGCAGCTGTTCATACATGTCGTCCAGTGCAGCCTGCCACAGTTTGTATGCCTGCTGCCAGGCATCAGCTGCACCGCTCTCCAACAGTTCTTCCACAGCCTGCTCCACCTTTACGTGCTCACCACACAGATGCACGCTGTACCTTGCCATATTTCCGGCGATTCCCAGCAATTCGCGCTCGCAGCAATCACCCTTCGTCACTCTGATGGGCGGGATGATTTCTATGGTATCAGTCTTCTCATTGGTATCGCTGGTCACCTTGTTGCTGGTCACTGTATGAGTCATCCAGGACGTTGTCGGACGGTATTGTGCCGTTGCATAGTTGATCACTTTTCTGTTATCAACGTCATACTGTGTCACGATATGGCTGAAGGGGAATTCTTTCTCTTCACCAGGCTTCAGCCCCAAGGCATCTCCGATCAGGCCGAATTCATAATCCTTCAGGCTGTCAGCCACAAAGGCATCAATGTCAATGGTGCCCGTATTCTTCAGCGTGATTTTATATGTGATCTCCTCATTCAGCTGATAATACTCGCCATTTTTAGGCGTGCTGGTCACTTCTTTCTTCAGCGTGGCATCCAGGATCGGGCCGTCCCTTTCTGCCAGCTCAGCATAAACATCGTTGCTGTATACTTCATGAACAATGCCCTTAAGATCGTCGTAATATCCGTACGCATAGTTCATGACATAGCCGGCACCAATGACATCCATTTCTGTCACTTTATACTTGAACGACGCCTTTTCTTTCTGACCTGGTGACATCTCCGCTATGCTGAACAGCAGGGCACTGCCTTTATCCGCAAGCAGCAGATCATCATAGATATCCACACCATAGATCGGCTCATTGCTGTTGTTTGTAAATGTGAGCTCAAACGTGATCTCATCGCCCTCGTAATAGACAGGCTTCTCATCAACAATGCGCTTCTGAACCAGCAGGCCGGTCTTACTGGTAACAGGCAACCATTCATCATCGAAATCCAGTTTAGTGTCACCGGTTACAGGATCGTCCCATTCCACCCAGGCTTCATTGTAGATATATCCATCCGCAACATCCTGCAACGTGACAGTGTACGGAATTTCATAGACGTACGATTGACCCGGTTCAATGTTAGCGATATTGATAACTGTTCCTACCAGATCATCGGTCAGTTTCGCAACGGGGACGGTGACATTGCTCGGGTTGTACACTTCAAGCACATAGATGATCTCTTCACCCAGCTGATATCCCTCGCTGTCTCCCGGCAAATACTTGGAGTGCTTGTAGACCAGCAATGCGCTCTCTTCCTCAGTCTCCCGTTCGTTGGGTGCAGGATCGCGGAACTTATACCTAAACATCACTTGGTTGCTGAACAGCTGCATGGTATCATCCAGCGTTACGCCATATGCGTTGAAAGCAACCTGGCCTTCACCGGCATAGTTTTCACTTGCCGTGCCGGGGATAATCATGTTCTCGTACAGTACTTTGCTGCATGTATAATCCGGATTTATGTATTCTTCATTCGGATCGAGATCGCAGGGCATATTCAGAATGAAAGAACCGGCATTCCCGCCGCTATGAGAAATATCAATCCGTTCAAGCCGGACCGGCATATTACCGGTGTTGACCACGCGGAAACGGTACCATACCTCATCGTAGTTCGACGGATCGGGATAATCAAACTCGGTCTGTCCCGCAGGATCATACTGTGTTACATACAGAGTCAGTTCAGGCCACGGTTCCTCAGTCGGTGGTACATCGCCCGTCAGCGGGATATCAAAATACACAACGTTTGAATTACAGACTTCTACGAGATTCTTGTTATACCACCAACCGAAATCGTCCCAGGAACGTGCCATTATACCGCTTTCGGCTTCATCATGAGTTACCCATAGGATCAGCGTATAAGTTATGGTCTGTCCCGGGCCGAGACGTGTGACTGTAGATGAGAAATCAGAAAGTTTTTCCCACGGGCTCGGACTGCTGACATTTTGGGCCAGGTCGCCATAAGCGGGAACGTAGACATCAATGGATGATGTGTTGGTCAGTACACAGTCTACGCCGACCTGAGCCTCATAATAACGCTTGCCGACACCGGCATCGGGTGGAACGGAAACAGACAGACTCAGACTGGGCCTTACGACTTCGTCCAGTGTCAGGGGCACGTCCTCATAAATGCTGTTGGACGCAACATATTCCCACTCAGTATCATTTTTGAAGTATGCGGCATTCGCACCCATGGCGACCTGAATGGTTCCGCTCTGCACATTTTCTTCCGCTACGACATACAGTTCGTCAAACACGAAGTACTCGCCGGAATGCAGCAGGATATAATTAGCCCCGCCCAGCTTTGGCTCTGAAACGAATGAACCCGGCATATAAGTGATCGTGTTTTCAGCTGTGGTCACATCGGCGACATACAGATCACAGTTACCGTTATTGGTTACTTTCCAGGTTGCTATGACAGCGCCTCCCACGAAGCGCTGGCCTACGCCGGCATCGGAATCGAGCGTGAGCTCCAGCATCAGGGACGGATCCGTGTTCCCGCCGGTCTCGAACTCGAAGTACGGCTGTACGATATTCGTTTCACCAATCTTCTGCTCGCCTGAATTCTGGTCGGTATAGGCATATTCATTGTGCATGGTGCGGACGACTGCACCCGCTGCCAGATCACTGTCGTTTACCACAATACTGTATGGGTATGTGATCTCTTCATAGGGGAACAGCACAGCATTCTGAACAGCGCCCCATCCGTGCGGCTCATCCAGTTCGCAGTTTTCTTCAATGATCAGCTCTGTCAGTTTGACCGGCAGACTGTAATTGCTCTTTACACGCAACAGGATCTCAATGGTTTCGCCGCCTTTATAAGGGCCTTCGGGCTTATTGATCAGGTCCCAGTTCAGTGCGATCATTGCCTCGCCGTCGCCCTGTTCATCGAAATCGAACTCGGGGTAAACATAGTTTGTCCAGTAATTCGCGGAATGATCCTCTGTCGGCTCCTGGCCTACCAGAATATAGCTATTGGCCGTTTCACGATGGATCTTATTGGTTTCTATATCCAGCGAAGTAACAACAATGGTGTAATCATAGCTGAGCGCTTCGCCCGCCGGGATCGTACTCTCGGTTGCCTGGCCCCATCCCGTATAGTCGTCGTAATTGTTATATCCATTGCCGGTTATGGTTTTCAGAATGATATCGGTTGCACCGTCATTATGCACAGTATATTTGATATCGATCCTGCTTCCCAATTTATAGGGCTTCTGGCCTTCGTTAACGAGCGACCAGTCAAGCCAGACCATGCTCTCATCAAACTCGTGAGCCTCTGCTGTCGTGAACTCGAGCGTCGGGCCTGTGCAGCGGGCTCCGAAGGAATTCGATTCCGGGCGGAGATCGATGAGCATATTGCCGCTGATCACCGGGTTCACAGGATCCAGATCATCGATTCCTGATCCATTGCCCGCACGATATGCTTCACCGAAACCGACCAGTGCGAAATAACCGTTCGAAGCATCGAACTCCGTTACAATATAAGAATCTTCATATCGCTTAGATTCGCCCGGAGCATATGGGCCGAACTTTGATTCTGGTGTTGTGTAGGAGTTGTCCGGATCGGCCGGGTTAAAGAAAGCGTACAGCAGAAAATCAGCACTGCAGTCACCGACATTGGTCACAATGATCTCGAACCGGATTTCATCGCCTGCGTAGTATACATCCTGCTGCGGGCTGATCTGTGTGACCTTGATTGATGATCCCAGCTTGTGCGTAGGAGGCGCGACATACGGGATTTCGCGTTCCTCCACGTGGGAAGACTCGATCTTACACACGCGGCGTTCGATCCCCGGGCCTTCCGGAGACGGCTCTTTCACCGTTTCCCAGGGACCCCAGTCATGATCGCCAAGGCCGCTTGCATAGTCACGTTCCCATTCCTTCTCACCACAGCGCTGGCACTGATGGTAATGTGTGCCATGTTGTACACAGTTAGCCGGAGCATCCGCGATCCATGGCCCCCAGTTATGGCCCAGCGGAGCAAGATCCTCTTCATAGGTATCACCGCACTCAGAGCAGCGGTAGACGACCAGGCCCCATTCCGTACAGCTGCCTTGGCGCTCTATCACCTGGTAATTATGCTGATGCGCCGGTCCGCCGGTCGTAGGATCCCAGCCCTGTCCGTTTGTATAGCCTGACAGGTCGACCCATTCGCCATTCTGGTCATAGTAGCCGAACGCCATTGCGGATGGTGCGATGCCGAGAAGCATCACCAACGCCAGCAGTAAGGCAAGCACGCGTCTTCTTTTCATGACTAATCCTCCCCTTTTCTCATACAAGAATTACAGAGCAGTCAACTTTGTGTTCAGTGCAGGTCTGTCATTATAAAGTCATGTCAGGGACGGGTAAAGGTCAGCAGCATGGCACCCATGTAATCGAGTACCAGGCTGTCATCCTGAGGAACGAAATGCAGTTCAGTACCGAAGTAATCCACCACATAATCATTTCCGGAACGCACCCAGTTCAGCGGATCAAGCGTCATGCCGGCTACAGTGAACACTGCTTTTCCATTCGCACGCAGCTCAATGGCATACTCACCGCCAAGCATTGAGGGCTCCAGCGGGAACCCACCCGAGGATGCCTTGCTGCATACCAGCCGTGTACCAACAGGGTCAAACGGTGCAGGCGTAGCAGTAGGAACTGCGGTGGGAACAGCCGTAGGCGCTTCTGTCGGCAGAGCCGGAGGAATATAGACGGGCGTCGGGGGCACAGTCGGTACAGCCGTGGGTTCCGGTGTGGGAACAGCAGTCGGTGCGGGCGTAGCAGGCAGCTCCCATACAGCATTGGGATCGCGGCTGAAGAGGATAAAGCCGCTGTACTGCGTGCCAAAGCGGAGCAGGTCTTCCTCCAGGATCAGAGGCGTTGCAGCACCGGATGCTGTCTCGCTCAGCCCGTAATACACATGTCCGCTTTCTTCATCCCAGCCCCAGCGCTTGCCGCCGTCACTGCCCATATAATCCAGCATGCCCGTGCCATCTTCGTTCAGCGTCAGGATGATATTCATCCCCCATGCCTTACGCGGGTCTAACTTGTTGGTGCCGCTCTCCAGCCAGATACCGTACCATGTGCCCGCATAGGGCAGGCAGCGCTCGTCAAGCGCAGCAGGCGTCTCCACGGGAACAGGCACTTCGGCCCCTTCCTTTGCAAAGTATATGACCATACCGTCTTCTTCAAGCACCAGCATGCCATTCTCATCCAGTCTCAGCGTCAGCATGCCCATCAGTGAGGCGCCGTTCTCGTCCACCGACCATGGGCCATGCTCAGCGGGATCGTCGGCAGTGGTCATTTCAAAAGTACCGTTTTCATTCAGTATCAGCGTCATGGACATTCCGAAGTCGGCAGGATTGATCTCCATGCCTTCCATCTTCATTGAAACCGCTGTCCATGTCCCGATATATGGTGTTCCGGCTTCGCCAACCGGCTGCGCTTCCGCAGCGGCAGGCTTTTCGGTACCTTCCTTATAGAAGCTTCCTCCCATACTATCCTGCTTCAGGAGCAGATAGCCCTCCTCCGTCAGGGACAGTATCATATCGTCCGCTAATGCGCCTTCTTCGGTCGCGCTCCACTCACCGGTCTCCGGATTTCCGCTGAAGCCCAGGACCTCATATGTGCCGTCCTGGTTCAGCGTCAGCGTGACTTCACCGCCAAACATGGCAGGATCATAATGCTGGCCTTCCATCTCAAGGTCATACATGAACCATTTGCCAACATACGGCGCACCGGCTTCGCCGACATCACGAGTCGGACGTGCAAAGCGCAGTGTGCCGCTGTCTTCTGCCAGCAGCAGGCATCCGTCATCATCCAGAGTCATTGCCACGCCCATCAGTGAAGCGCCGTCCGCATTCACGAACCAGTATCCCTCGGACGGGGAGTCGTCATCGGATACCATTGTAAATGTACCGTCTTCATTCAGTGTCAGTGTCATGGACATGCCAAACTCTACAGGATCAAGTGTAGCATCCTCCATGCTCAGAGCGGCAAGCTTCCACTCGCCAAGATAAGGCAGGCCTTCTTCGCCTACAGGCTTCGGGCCGGTGATCGGCTTTTCGGTGCCTTCCTTGTAGAAGGTCATCTCAGTATCATCCTGGGCAACATACAGCCAGCCCTCTTCCGTCAGCGCCACGGGCACACCTTCCATCAGTATACCGTCTGCTGATGCGCTCCAGAGACCTCCGTACAGATCACCGTCCATGTCAAGCACTTCATATGCGCCATTTTCAAGCAGAGTCAGCCTGATCTCACCGCCAAGCACCTCGGGATCATAGTGCTGGCCTCCCAGGAACAGATCAAATGCGTACCAGTTACCGATATATGGTGCACCTTCCTCGCCTACCGCTTCCGGCAGCGGGTCACCGATACGGCGCACAGTGGATGCTCCGCCACGCCCAAGCTTCTTATTCAGCGCGTCGATCTCGTCATCCGTAGCATCCTCTCCGACCAGTACCAGAGGACATTCCGCAAAGCTTCCGGCCGGAATCAACGATGCATCGCACAGTACCGTAACTTTTTCGAGGCCAGTGCAGCCGGCAAATGCATCTTCCCCGATTTGGGTCAGATAGGGATGCAACGTCAGTTCGGCCAAATTCCTGCAGTTGCGGAAAGCGCCTGCGCCAATGGTTGTAATAGAATCAAACAGTTCGATATATTCAAGGCTACTGTCAGCAAATGCCTCATCTCCGATGTCCGTAAACCACTCGCAGTGATGCGGATAGAAGGAACGAATCACTTGATTGCCCTTGAAAGCGCCTGGGCCGACACCGATCGTGGAAATCAGATCATCTCCATGCCAAACACCGGTAAATACAGTCACGTCCGGTGCGCTGCCTGAATAGGTGAAGACAAAACCATCCAGGTTATAGTCATCGCTGTCAATATTGGTCAGGTCCAGCGCGCTGCTCGGATTGTTACGCCAGACTGTCAGGTCTTCAAAGCCCAATGGCTCAAATGCAGCCTTATAAGCCTCCCACTGTTCACGGGAAATATCCCATGGCGTGTCTATATCAGTCAGGGATTTGAGCAGATAGCCTGTAAACGCATCCGTGCCGATTTTCGGGACTTCATAGCCTTCAAAGCACGCATAGGCGAACATGCAGTTGTAAAACGCCTTGTCACCGATCTCCTCGACCGATGCAGGGAAGTATACTTCATCCATCAGAATGCTTCCGTCGAACGCGGAAGCCCCGATTGTCTTCAGGCCTTCAGGCAGTACGAGCACACCATTCACACCGTTGTGGGCAAAGGCCTCCTCGCCAATGCTCTCTAGTCCTGCCGGCAGATCCAGGCGCGGGCCAGGATAGCCATTGAAGAATGCGCCGTTTTCAACCGTACGAAGAGTAGACGGTAAGGATACATATTGAGCCTTCGAATAGCGGAAAGCATCCTTACAGATGGTCTCTAAGCCTTCCGGCAGGCTGACAAACAATACTTCCGGAATACTGCTGAAAGCCTTGCTGCCGATTGCACGTACCGGCACACCATCGATCTCGGCAGGGACTTCCACCACGGAGTCCGTGCCATGATAGGATGTTACAGTGCCTGTGGAAGCATCAAAATCGAAATCCTCACGCACAAACTTCGCTTCGCGTGGGAGCGCGTTCCGGCCGCTGGGAAGGATTTCCCCGGCACAGCTGATGTTTTCCAGCACTTCCCGGTACTCTTCCAGCTGATCATCAGGAACATACACCTTTGTGGAATAAGGCATTCCCTGGAAAGAATCCATGATTACCGGGCATTCGCCCTCGAACGTTACACTCTCCAGGCTTTTCGCGTATGTCACAAAGAATTCACCAATATACCGCACACCGGCCGGGATCGTTATGTTCTTCAGGGAATCGACCGACTGAAAACAGCCGTTACCGATATACACCAGGCTGCTTGGAAGCGTTACCTGCTCCAGCTTGTCCATGTCACTTCCAAAGTAGTTGATCGCTTCTATGCCATCCGGTACTGTCAGGGTGACAATGTCATTGTTGTAGTTCAGGAACCAGTCCGAAAATCCCCGTACCGGCACCCCGTCAATGGCATCAGGAAGGACCAGTTCAGTCGCACTGCCGCTGTACTTCTCAATAACGCCTTTTTCGGCATTGAATGTGTAGCCGCTGTCCTCGGCAAAAGCCATGCCGGGCATTGCCAGCGCCAGCGTCAGAATCAGTGCCAGAATCAGATTCAGCTTCTTTCTCATCGAAAAACGCCTCCCTTTGATATTGGGTCTTCGGCAACAGATAAAACGCCCTTTTCCTATATAAAGCCAGAAAGCATCAGGTTATACTGTCAGATTGATTTACAGTATCATTATAACAGTTATTCCTGCATTATGCCCTATCACAAATGACAGTTTGATACTGGTAAGGTTAATTTCTTAACATTCCCAGCATAAAATTGGAATCGGGGGTTTTACAGTTGACAAATAGTGCACTCTTGATATCGAAATTATATCAGACAAAGCATCTGAATTCAACTAGAAAACCAAAGGAGCACAGGCGCCAGCCTTGGTTTTAAGCATAATGACAGACAGTATGAATCCTGTATTTCCACTTCCTGTACCCGGCGTTCTGTGATATACTATCGGAAACCATCAAGCAAGAGGAGAGACTATGATCATTCCTGAGATCGAATATACCCTGAAAGACGGCAGAAAAGCGCTGATCCGCAGTCCACGGGATGAAGATATCCCCGGCATGCTTGATTATCTCTACCAGTCTGCCTGTGAAACGGAGTTCATTCTCCGGTATCCTGAAGAATGCGGCAAGTATACCGCTGAAGGTGAAAAAGCGTTATTTGACCGAATGAATGCTTCCGACCGCGATGCTATGCTCGTATGTATCGTTAACGGCAGGCTCGCAGGAAATTGCCAGATCTCATGGAGCAATCATTTCAAAACGCAGCATCGTGCTTCGATCGGAATTGCACTGCTGCGCGAATACTGGGGCCAGGGCATTGGGACCCGTCTGTTCCAGGAACTGATCCGTATTGCAGAGGAAAACAAGAACGTCCTTCAGATGGAACTTGATTTCATAGAGGGCAATACCCGCGCCAGGGCACTCTACGAAAAGATGGGCTTCAGGATCTCCGGCGTCAGGACAAACGCTATTCATCTTAAGGACGGGAGATTCCTGAACGAGTATTCCATGGTCCGCGAGATCAAAAGGTAAAGATCCATATTCTGCCGGAGGTATACTCATGGAAAAGTTCTTTTTTGAAGTGCCGTCTATCCGTCGGAAAGAAGACGCCATTGCATTCATTAACGAGTTTCATGAACACCATTCGCAGATCAACGGTGCCGGCGGACTGCACCGATATCTGGATGACTATGAAGGGTGGCTTCAGAAGCTGGATGCGGACTATAAACGAGTTCCCGACGAGAATAAAGTCCCTGCGCGT
>JAFYDF010000070.1 GCA_017544935.1 Clostridia bacterium | reverse complement strand
TTCCCTTATTCATTCTGCCAACATCGCCCAAGGAGCATGCTATGAGCACTAAGCCGTCTGCAGGCCTTATGAAGCGGTTCCGCCGCAAGGTGCTGTCCAACTGGATGCTATATCTGTTCGTCCTGCCCACCCTGGCGTATATCGTCATCTTCCATTATCTTCCGCTGTACGGAATCCAGATTGCGTTCCGCAACTATAAGCCGGCACGCGGCATCTGGGGATCAGACTGGGTAGGCTTCAAGTACTTTATCAAGTTCTTCAACTCATATAACTTTTATGAGATCGTGCGCAACACACTGGTCATCTCCTTCATGGAAATGCTCATGTTTCCCATGCCGATCCTGCTTGCCCTGGTACTGCACTATACGCCGATCGCCTGGCTGCGCAAGTTTACGCAGTCTGTCACTTACGCACCTTATTTCATCTCAGTCGTGGTCCTTTGCGGCATGGTCGTCGCATTCTTCTCCCAGTCCGGCATCATAAACCAGATATCCCTGAAGCTCGGCGGCCAGGCTGTCGACTATATGAACTTTCCCAAATACTGGCGCGCTCTTTACGTCGGCAGCGGCGTATGGCGCCAAACTGGCTACAGCGCTGTTATCTATATCGCGGCGCTTGCCGGTGTCAGTCCCGAACTGCATGAAGCGGCCATCGTCGATGGCGCGAACCGGATGCAGCGCATCTGGCACATCGATATTCCGGGCATCCTGCCCACCATCGTGATCCTGCTCATCCTGCGCTGCGGCCGCGTCATGAGCGTCGGCTTCCAGAAAGCCTACCTGCTGCAGAACGATCTGAACCTTGAAGTTTCCGAGATCATCTCGACCTACGTATATAAAATGGGTCTTCAAAAGGGCCAGTACAGCTTGTCCACCGCTGTCGGCCTGTTTAACAATGTCATCAATTTCCTGCTGGTCATTTCGGTCAATAAGGCTGCAAACGTGCTGACAGGCTCCGGGCTTTGGTGAGGTGCGGTATGAAAAGGAAAACCACTTTTGATGCCGTCTTCGATTTCGCCGTCACTGTTGTATGCATCCTCTGCCTTCTGATCGTGCTCTATCCCCTGTATTTCGTTTTCATCGCATCCATCAGCGGCCCAAGCGCCATCACGAACGGCAAGGTCATCCTGCTGCCAAGGGACATCAACTGGAGCGGCTATAAAATGGTGTTCGGCGACGCGCGTGTGCTGCGCGGCTACGGAAACACCATGCTGTATGCAGCGGGTACCACGGTCATGGGCCTTCTTCTGACCATTCCCTGTGCCTACGCACTTTCACGCTCGGACTTTGTCGGGCGCAAGGTCATTCTCAAGCTCATGGTCTTCACCATGTACTTCAGTGGCGGCATGATCCCCACCTACATGGTTGTGCGCGACCTCGGCCTGATCGATAACCGCTTTACCGTCGTCCTGATGCTTTCCTTTACCGTACATAACCTCCTGGTCGCCCGGACATTCTTTGCGAACACACTTCCGACAGAACTCTGGGAGGCCGCCGAGATCGACGGCTGCTCGAACGGGCGATATTTCGTCAGTGTTGTTATCCCGCTTTCCGGCGCGATCATTGCAGTCATCGCCCTGTATTACTGCGTCGCGCAGTGGAACGACTATATGACGAGCCTGCTCTACCTGAATACGCAGAGCAAGTATTCCCTGCAGATGTTTCTGCGTGATATACTGCTTTCGAGCAAAAGCATTGCGGCAGATACGAATGACCCGGACGATGTTCTGGAGGCCATCAAGGCCGCACAGACCATCAAGTATGCAGTCGTCATTGTTGCCATCGTCCCCATGATGATCGTATATCCATTCCTGCAGCGCTTCTTCGTGCAGGGCGTCATGATCGGCTCCATCAAGGGATAAGAAAGGAGTTCTCCATGAGAATCGGAACCATGTCCATCCTGTTCCGTGAACAGAACGGAACATCTGAGCATATCGGGTATGTTGAATCTCTGCAGAGGATCCGCAGGGCAGGTTTTGAAGTCGCGGATCTGAACCTGTGCCAGCTGTGTGCGCACAAAACAACCCTTCACCAGGACAACTGGCAGGAAGAAACAGAAAAGATTTCGGAAGCCGTGAAAACTCTCGGCATTTCCCTCCCGCAATGCCATCTGCCATTCAAGTCCAAGAAGGTCCACTGGGAATCCCCCGAGGATTATGCATATTATATTGAAATGTTCTACCGCGCCATCGATGTTGCTGCAATGCTGGGAATTCCCTGGGCTGTCGTGCACCCTGAGCGCAGCGCGGATCATCCGGGATTCACGCGTGCCCAGCACCTGGCCGCCAACCATAAAGAATATGACGCGTTAGTCGACTATGCACTCCGCAAGGGCCTGAACATCGCCTTTGAAAACATGCGCATGGGCTACGGATCAGATGCAGAAGACCTGGCCGAACTGATCGATTCGTTCCATGATACGCGCATAGGTGCCTGCTGGGATACAGGGCATGCCAACACGCATTACAAAAAAGGTGACCAGTGGGATGCCCTGCATATCATCGGGAACCGTCTGCACTGCACACACATCGATGACAACCGTGGGGATGAAGACCTGCACCTGCTTCCATGGGAAGGCGTGGTCGACTGGGCACGCGTGATCGCAGCCTTGCGGGACATCAATTATTCCGGCGATCTTATTCTTGAAGGGTTTATTAACCTTTTTGCTCCTGATTCTCTTAAAGATGAAAACGGCCGTCATGCTTTTGCCGTGATGAGCCAGCTGTTAATGCTATGATACGACTGTGTGTATTTGATCTTGACGGCACGACCGTCGATTCGCTTGCCTCCATCGCACATTTTGCCAATCTCACTCTGGAAGAAAACGGCTTTGCCCCTTTTCCTGTGGATGACTACCGGCATCTGGCCGGCGGCGGTGCACGCAAGCTGTGGCAGAATATCGTGAATGCTCTGCACGCCGACCCCTCCCTTCAGGAGCCTATGATGAAACGCTGGCTGACAATCTATGAGCAGGATTTCCTGTGGGGAACACGTGCATATGACGGTGTGCCTGAGATGCTTAATGGGCTTAAGGAACTGGGTGTCTATACCGCTATCATCACCAACAAGGCAAAGCCGATCGCAGAGAAAATCTGCTTTACTTTGTTCGGTGAAGCGGGTAAACTGTTAGATGAATGTATCAGCGATCATCCCGGTATGACACTGAAACCCGCACCGGATGAGATCCTGCACCTGATGGATCGCCGCGGTGTTTCGAAAGATGAATGCCTATACTCCGGTGACCATACGATCGATATGCAGATGGCGCGCAATGCCGGCGTTATTGCCTGCGGTGTCACATGGGGCTTCCACACCAGGGAAGCGCTCCTGAACGCAGGTGCTGATCATATCGCGGATCATCCGCGTCAGATCGTTGAAATCGTGAAATCATCTCTAAGATAATATAAAAACGGAAAGGAAGCTCGTCTATGAAAAAAAAGCATGTCCTGATGCTGTTCTGTGACCAGCAGCGCCGCGACACGATCCATGCCCTGGGTAATGATGACATAGTGACGCCCGCGCTGGATAAGCTCGCCAACGAGGCAGTGGTTTTCGACCGCGCCTATACCCCTTCTCCGGTCTGCGTACCTGCTCGCATGAGCATGTTTGCTGGTCAGTACTGCAACCGTACCGGCAACAACACCAACAACAAGACCGCAGAATATAAAGGCGAAGGCTTCTACAGCGAGTTCACCAAGGCCGGCTATAACACCTGCTGCATCGGCAAGATGCATCATAACGTCGATCTGTACGGCAGCATGGGTTTCCGCAAGCGCCTGTCGCAGGAAGAAATGGCGAACCCCACTTATGACGATTACACAAAGTGGCTTAAGAATTCGCCGTATAAGAACGTGTTTGACTATAACGGCCAGCGCACTGAGCTCTACTATGTGCCGCAGGTCAGCCAGCTGCCCATGGAAGCGCATCCCACCCAGTGGATCGGCGACCGCGCCGTAGAGTTCATTAATGGATGCAATCCGGAAAAAGAGCCGGTATTCCTCGTAGCTTCCTTCATTCATCCGCATCCCCCGTTCTGCCCGCCGTCTCCCTGGAACAAGATGTACCGCGGTGTCATCAACAAGACCTTTGTGCCCGATGATCCCGATTCGTATGAGGACATGATGCGCAACAGGTATACGCTGGATGCGTTCGGGATCTCCCCGCGCCGTCTGGAGACACTGACCAATCACTATTATGCCTGCATCTCCTTCGTAGACTACCAGATCAGCCGCATCGTCGAGGCTCTGAAGCAGAAGGGCATGTATGACGACACAATCATCCTCTTCTCTTCCGATCACGGCGAAATGCTGGGCGATTACCGCACGATGGGCAAACGTTCCATGGTAGACAGTGCATCCAACATTCCCTTCCTGCTCAAGATGCCCGGGCAGGAGCATGCCATCCGTCACGATCCGGCCTCTCTGGTCGATGTGGCGCCCACACTGCTTGCTGCTGCCGGAATTGCCTATGACAAGAAGGAGTATGACGGCGTTGACCTGATGACCGAACAGCACGAAGAAGTCTACAGTCAGTACGGCAACGGAAATCTTGGTCTGTATATGGTCGCTTCCGGTCATGATAAACTGGTCTACTCCGCTATCGGCGATCATTGGTTCTACTTTGACCGTCTGCCCGATGCTGAGAACAAGTTTGACCTCAGCAACCCGCGTGTTGCCGAGCTCAAGGCCAAGCTGGATGCCTATATGGCAGCCGACTGCTGCAAAGAGATCGATACGCGGCCTGCTTCCAACCCATATAAACAGGAAAAGTACTCCTTCTACCCGCAGCTGGATGATCATTTCGCGACCTTTGATGAGGAGTACGCGCGTATGCCTGAAGGCTATAAGATCACCCTGGGCGGCAAGCATACCGACTATTGATCATTTACATTTCACAACCAGCTGGTTTTCAGCGCCGGACTGCAAGCTGCAGTCCGGCGCTGTTTTCCCCGGAACTTCTTTTTGAAGCTCATCTGTGCTATAATGGGCACACAGATGTTTTTGCCGTCCATTTACACAAGCAACTCGGATCGTCTCAGCAGAAAGGAATGACTTCTATGGATTATCGCCGTCTCCCTTTCGAAGAATATTTCATAAACACCAGTGAGGATTACAACCACACCGGTAAAGCTACATATCCGATCAAATACACAGCGGTTACGTACAGCACAACCTGGCTGGAACGCAAGCTTGGAATACATCACGAAGTCAACTACGAGATCCATTACGAAGAGGACCGGAATGTGATCCAGCTGAATTTCCAGCGCACGGTCGGATTCTCGGATTGGGTCGCCAACGTGGGCGAATTCTCTGTGAAGTATTACGATGCCATTGAGTTTGAGGGTGAGCCCCTGCAGCTGCGTGTGCATCGCGGCTGGGGTGATATGTATCTCACCATCAAGCGTGAAATCAGAAAGCAATGGCAGCTCCTGCATGAACAGTATCCGGATGCCGAAACGGAAATCCTGGGCTGGTCTCTCGGCTCAGGTCAGGCGATTCTTTGCTGTCAGGACCTGAACTATAATTTCGGGGTCAGGTCCCATCTCTTTACGTATGGCAGTGTCCGGCCTTTCAAGAGCATCCGTTCAAATGCCGTCCGCATGCGCAAATACCTTGATTCCCTGTGCAAGGAATGCTGGAACTTTGCGGATATTAACGATATCGTCACGTATATGCCGCCCTTCCGCGGATTCCAGATGATCAGACGTGTGAACCTTGGAACCGACCTGCGCCGCACCGTCCTGCGTCTGCTGAATCCATACCGCTTCCATACAGGCTACGACCAGGCAGCTCTGTATACCCTTTTCAGTGATCCTGACGGCTGTATGGACAAGGTGTCAAAAAGCTGATCTGCTGTCAACTTCGCTTATCAGAATGTCTTAACTCAAATTATTTTTTCTGCTATGGAACAATTCTGTACTGTCATGCGTCATATATAATGCAGTCGGTTGGCTGCGGGAAGGAAGAAAACATTATGAAGAAAATTATTGCTTTATTTCTGATGCTGGCGCTTCTGCTGAGTGCGGCTGCAGCCGAAACCAAGATCACCGTCACTGGCACGGGTGAAACGCAGGTCAGTGCGGATACCGCGATCATCTCTCTTGGCGTCAGCGCGCGCGACAAGGATGTACTGCAGGCACAGCAGAAAGTCAATGAGACGATTGCCGCGATCCGCAAGGCCCTGCTTGATAACGGCGTGGAGGAAACCTGCATCAATACGGATTATCTGAACATCTATGCGATCTATGACTATTCGACGGATCAGGAAGAACTGGCTGCATATAACGCCAATTCCACGCTCGCCATCAAGGTCACGGATATCAGCACTGTCGGGGCACTGATCGATGCGGCCTTTGCCGCCGGTGCCAATACGCTGAACGGGATCACCTTCTCTGCTTCAGACACGGAGGAGGCCAATGCGGAATCCATGAAGAAAGCTGTCGCAGCCGCTAAAGCCAAGGCGGAGGTCCTTGCGGAAGCATCCGGTCTGAAGATCACCGGAATCGAAACCATTGCCGAGGGCGGTGTATACAGCTACGGCAATAGTGTCAGCAACTTCTCCGCCAAGCGGATGGAAGCCGCTGCGGATGAAGCAGGCACCGTCGTACAGGCTGCCAAGCTGATCGTCAATGCAACGGTAAGCATTACCTATACCGCAGAGTAACAGATCCGCAAAACAAAAATCCCATGCCCGTAGTCATCGTAACGGTCATGGGGTTTTTTCTTGCGGTTGTATTGTTTCTTGTCAGCAACGATCCTTGTAACAGGACTGAAATCCCAGGTTTTCCGCTGCTGCCGATTGAGTTCCTTCTGAGCCTTTTTGCTCAGCTTCGCTTTCGGAATGAATCCGGCCATGATCATCACCTCCGTCTGCATGGCATGAGGGCAGTATAGCATGCAAAAAAGAAAACAGCAAGCCTTTGCCCTGCCTTCTGTGCTTAATCCTGTGTCTTAACTGTAAACAATCGGAAAACAAACCGCACTTTTGTTTGTAATCACCCCCATGCATATAGTAGAATTCAGCTGGAGGTACTTTCCATGAAGAAAACGATTCTATGTATCGTGCTGATCCTGGCACTTCTCATGAATATACTTTCTGCTGCCGCTGAAACCACAACGGCTGCTCCTGATCTGAGCGATTACTTCTCCAAGCGCGATCTCTCGGGAACCTGGGACACGTCAGAAGCGATCCTAATCGATCTCAATACTTGCAACAACGCCGTCCTGATTGACAAGCCCGGCATCTATGTCCTCAGCGGGACATTGAACGGGTACATCCGGGTGAATGCCGGTGAAAATGACAAGGTACAGCTGGTACTGAACAACGCAGAGATCACTTCGGAAACCGGCGCTGCGATCGAGATCGAGGGCGCGGACAAAGTCTTTGTAACCCTTGCGGAAAACAGCGTCAATGTCCTGACCAGCAAGGCTTTTGCGGAAAACGAAAGTGTGGATGCTGCCCTCTTCTCCCGTCAGGACATGACCATTAACGGCAGCGGCAGTCTGATTGTCGTTTCTGCCAATCACGGCATTGTATGCAAGGACGACCTCAAGATCACCGGCGGCACTATCAGCATCACGGCCGAAGGCCGCGGCATGGACGGCAACGACAGCGTGCGCATATATGACGGATCCTTAACCATAGTATCCGCCAAAGATGCTATCCGCTCAAAAGAGAGTGAAAAAGAAGGTAAAGGCTATATACTGATCGCCGGCGGCACCTTCGATCTGACCGCAGGCGGCGGCTTTCGGAACGCGGAACCGCACCAGAGCGAGATGGGTCGGGGCGGATTCGGCCGTTCCCGCGGATATACTGCTTCCAACAGTTCTTCAAGCGACAGTACCAAAGGCGTAAAAGCGGCCCGGCAGATCCTGATCATGGGTGGAATACTGAATATCGATTCGGCAGATGATGCGCTGCACACGGACGGCGATCTGACTATACATAATGGTGAACTCAATCTCTGGTCAGGCGATGACGGTATTCATGCGGACAACGCACTGACCATTAACGGTGGTTGTGTGAACGTACTGCAGAGCTACGAAGGTCTGGAAGCCACTGTCCTCACCATCAATGACGGCAGTATTTCTGTCGTCGCCTCGGATGACGGTCTAAATGCCGCAGGAGGCAATGACAACAGCGGATTTGGCTGGAACGATATGTTTGCTTCGGATGGTGTGTCGCTGATCGAAATCAACGGTGGTACCCTGCATGTCAATTCAGACGGCGACGGAATCGATTCCAATGGCGATCTGATCATGACAGGTGGAACAGTTGTGATCTCAGGACCGATGAATTCCATGAACGGTGCCCTTGATTACAACGGAATCGGCACCATCTCTGGCGGCACGCTGATCGCTGCGGGTGCTGTAGGGATGGCAGAGAATTTCGATTCCCGGTCCGGGCAGGCTTCCACCATGGTCAACCTGAGCGGACAGCCTGGCGAAATCACAGTCACAGACGATCAGGGCAATATAGTCCTCAGCGCAAGCGTGGAAAAGAGCTTCTCTTGTGTGGTCATCAGCAGTCCCAAACTGACTGTCGGGAACAAGTACACCGTGTCCTCCGGAGTCTCAAGTTTGGAGTTTACGGCCGGAAATAATCCTTCCGGTGGCGGGTTCGGCGGTCCGGGCTGGCAACGTCCGAGTGATCAGGGCGGTCCGGGCGGTCCCGGAGGTCAGGGGGATCCTGGTGGCCAGGGTGGTCCCGGAGGTCAGGGTGGCCCTGGTGGCCGAAGAGGATGGTAAGCAAAAAAAACAGGAAAGAGTTTTTTCTCTTTCCTGTGCAAAAGATCCGGAAACATGCTTAGGCTTTCCGGATCTTCTTTTATATGTGATTCAATTATCCTTCTCTCTGCTCGAACCAGCGGGAGGCGATCTCAGCGACAGCAGGCGCGAGTTTCTTGATGTCCCAGGAACTGGTATTGACAGTCAGATGGTAGGTGCTGCCCTGTCCCCATTTGCTGCCAGTCAGAATTTCATGCGTCTGTGCACGGTTCTTGTCCACTCTGCGGATGTTCTGCTCGAGCTCTTTACGTGTGAGCTGTTCATTCTCCGGAGCGCGTTCCATGCAGCGGCGCACCTTGGCTTCCAGGTCCGCGCAGACAAAGATCGTAAACGGGTTCTCTTTCGCCAGGAGCACATCGGCATTCCGGCCTACAATAACACAATCATGACCAGCCTTAGCGATTCCCTCAATGACCTTGGTCTGTTCCGAAAGAAGATTGATATGAGACGCCTGGAAAACCGCCTTGCTGGCAAAAGAATTATGGAACGTCAAAGGCACGCGCTGCCATATACCGGTTTCAAGGGCATTTTCCACATAATTGGCATCCAGTCCGCTGGAATCAGCGATTGCAGTGATGATCTCACGGTCATAATAATCAAAACCCATAATTTCGGCCAGCCGTTTTCCCAGTTCACGGCCACCGCTTCCGAATTCACGGCTGATGGTAATGATCCGCACAGAATCCACCTCCTTGCGTGATATCATTGCTTTTTCATGAAATAATTATATCACCAGAGCAAAAAACTGTCAATTTGACATCAGGCGTTTTCTCCTGCAAGCATTGCGATAAACTCACTCATGGCGGCAAGTCCCTGACGGAGAGTTTCCTTGTCACAAGCATAGCCGATGCGCATGGACCGAGGCTGCTCAAAGCAGTCTCCGGGAGTCACGAACGCGCCAGTCTCTTCGAACATCCGTCTGCAGAAATCATAGGAAGGCATATCAAAATCATAGTTCACCAATGCTGTCGTGCCGGCCTGCGGTTTAACATAGGACACATGCGGCTCGCTCTGTATCCAGGCATCCAGAATACCCAGGTTTTCACGCACGATATGCCGGTTACGGCTGAGGATTGCGTCCGCATGCTCCAGTGCCGCAGCCGCAAGTGCTTCATCCAGCATGCCGCAGCTGATATGATCGTAATCCCGGTGCGACAGGATGCTTCGCATTGCGGCCGTATCATGTGTAGCGATCCAGCCCAGGCGCAGCCCTGCCATGGAAAAGACCTTTGACATGCCGGATACCGATATGCCCTTTTCATAGAGATCAACTACGGACGGGCTCCAGCCGTCCTCCTGCGTCAGGTGCCTGTAGACCTCATCGCACATCAGATAAGCTCCCGTTCCGCGCGCGATCTCAACGATCTCTTTGAGCAGCTCCTCGTCCATCAACGCACCTGTCGGGTTATTGGGATTATTGATGCAGATCATCTTCACGCCACCTGCCGCAAGGCCCCGCAGTTCGTCCGGATCCGGAAGCCAGCCGTTTTCGGAACGCAATACCAGCGGGAGTACTCCTGCGCCGAGGCTTGCAGGAATCGAATATAGTTGCTGGTATGTCGGCATCACGCTGATCACTCTGTCCCCAGGCTCCACCAGTGAATAGAACAGATGATGGTTGGCGCCCGCAGCCCCGTGCGTCGTCACGATCTCATCCGGCTGCAGCGTGCGGTACAGTCCGCATATCCCCTGCTTCAGGGCAGGAGCACCCAGGATATCACCGTATGTCAGGCGACGGCTGCACAGTTCTTTCAGGAAGCCCGCCTCATCTATACCGCAAAGTCGGAGCAGTTCACGGACCGAGATAGAATCCACGCAGGTCTCCGCGATATTATACCGGGCACTTTCTTCGTAGGCGTTCATCCATTCCTCAACGGCAAAAGGGCTGATCTTCACGGCTGATTCTCCTCTGACAGTGAATATTCATACACAAAGCATAATAGCATCCAGTTCAGCAAAAAACAATGTCCATCATAATTTGACTTGAAAAGAGTCTGCATTTTCTGTATAATCAACGCATAATCCTGCAAAGGAGAGGATGATCTATGTCCCAGGGAATGCACGGCGGACGTATGGGCCGCGGCTTTCTGACAGAAGAAGAAAAGAACAACCGGCCCAAGATCACCGGTGCACTGCTGAAACGCGTTTTTTCTTATCTTACCCCTTACTGGAAACAGCTGCTGCTAATTCTGACCGCCATCGCGGCTTCTTCGCTGCTCGGCCTGTACCCGTCCATTTTGACAGGCCGGATCATCGATGAAGGCCTGATCGGCCGCAATCTGTCCAAACTGATCCGCCTGATCCTGCTTTCATTGGCGGTCACACTGGGCTCGAACCTCATCGGCGTAGGCCAGAACTACCTGAACACCTGGATCGCGCAGCATGTCACCTTCGACATGCGCAACAAGATGTACGCGCATCTGCAGAAGATGAGCCAGAGCTTCTTCACCAGCAATAACCAGGGCGATATCATCACCCGCATGACGAGCGATATTTCCGGTGTCGAGCGCGTCATCACGAGTACTTTTACCTCTATTCTTTCCAATAGCATTACCCTGATCGCTGCACTGGTCATCATGTACCGTCAGAACTGGGTCCTGGCCACACTGGGCGTGCTCGTTGTCCCGCTGTTCGTTATCCCCACACGCAGTGCCGGCAAAACGCGGTGGAACCTGACGCGCGAATCCCAGGAATGCAGTGATGAGATCAATGGTATTCTTAATGAGACTCTGTCCGTCAGCGGCCAGCTGCTGGTCAAACTGTTCGGCAAGGAAAAGTATGAGTATGACCGGTATCATGATGCCAACCAGCGCGTGATCAAGCTCAATGTCCGTGAAAGCATGGCCGGCCGTTGGTTCTTCATGGTCATCTCGACCTTCTCCAACATCGGTCCCATGCTGCTGTATCTGGTAGGCGGCATCCTGATGATGAACTATAACCAGAACATCACGGTCGGTGACATCACCGTAATGGTCGCCCTGCTCAGCCGCCTGTACGGTCCGGTCAACAGCCTGCTGAACATACAGGTGGAATGGATCCGTTCCATGGCCATGTTCACCCGCATCTTCGAGTATTTCGATCTGCCGGTGGAGATCGAGAACGCGCCGGATGCGGTCACTCCAAAGCATGCAGACGGCAGCGTGAGCTTCGACCATGTAAACTTCTCCTATGACCCTGAAAGGCAGATCCTCTTCGATATCACCTTTGACCTCAAGGCCAAGCACAGCATTGCCATCGTCGGTCCTTCCGGTTCGGGCAAGAGCACGATCATCAACCTGATCCCCCGGCTCTATGACTGTCAGTCCGGTACTGTCTACTTCGGCGATCATGATGTCAAGAAACTCAACCTGGAGTTTCTCCGTAAGAGTGTGGGTATCGTCAGCCAGGAGACATATCTCTTTAACGGTACTATCCGTGAGAACCTGCTGTATGCAAAACCGGATGCAACCGAAGCCGAACTGATCGCCGCTTGCAAGAAAGCCAACATCTATGACTTTGTCGAAAAACAGGAAGAAGGTCTTGACGCCATGGTAGGCAACCGTGGACTCAAGCTGTCCGGCGGTGAAAAACAACGCCTTTCCATTGCCCGCGTGCTGCTCAAAGACCCTGCCCTGCTGATCTTCGATGAAGCTACCAGCGCCCTGGATTCCATTTCCGAAGCGAAGATCCAGGAAGCCATTGAACCAATTATCCAGAGCCGTACGAGCATCCTGATCGCACACAGGCTCAGTACGATCCTTGCCGCGGATGAGATCCTGGTGCTAAAGAACGGCCGCATCGTTGAGCGTGGTACGCACAGTGACCTGGTCAAGGCCGGCGGCACCTATACCGAACTGTATGAAACGCAGTTCAAGAAAGCGCTCGAGAACGCCGAAAAATAACCCCTAAATTATTATCAAGCCGTCTGAAAAAGGCGGCTTTTTGTTTGCTTTTCCCCTTGACAGGTTAGTTTCGCGTAACTATAATATCAATTGATTAGACAAGGCTAACTGATTGGCCTGGCTGATCAGCAGCTGCGGGCAGGGATCCCCCGGCATCGCAGCGGCGGAAGGGAAGCGAATGTCATGACTCTGAAGGAAATTAAGGCAGGTCAGTCCGCCTGTGTTCTGGCCGTCGGAGGCACTGGTGCATTGCGCCAGCATTTTCTGGACATGGGAATCATTCCCGGAACGGATATCAAGGTCATCAAGTACGCACCTATGGGTGATCCTGTCGAGATCCGTCTTCACGGATACGAACTGACGCTCCGACTTGACGATGCAGATAAGATCGAAGTCGAACCTGTCCCCGAACGCGACAGGCAGAAGAAAGCTATCGCCGACCCGGTAAATGAGCATCTGGGCCTCGGCGAAGGCGGCCGTTTTCATCCCAAGGGCAGCGGCAATCCCCTGCCGGACGGTACTGTGCTTTCCTTCGCTCTGGTTGGAAACCAGAACAGCGGAAAGACGACACTTTTCAACCAGCTCACCGGATCCAAGCAGCATGTCGGCAATTTCCCTGGTGTGACCGTCGACCGCAAAGACGGCGCGATCCTTGGGCAGGAAAACACGGTTATCACAGACCTGCCCGGCATCTATTCGATGTCCCCGTATTCCAGTGAAGAGCTCGTCTCCCGCAATTTCGTACTGAATGAAAAGCCCAAGGGCATTATTGATATCGTCGATGTCACCAACATCGAACGGAACCTGTACCTGACCATGCAGCTGTTGGAAATGGGCATTCCTGTCGTGGTCGCGCTGAACATGATGGATGAGATGACCGGCAACGGCGGTTCTGTGGATGTAAACACAATGGAAGCACTTCTCGGTGTTCCTGTCGTACCGATCTCCGCTGCCAAGAATCAGGGCGTGCATGAACTTGTTGATCATGCGCTGCATGTTGCAAAGTATCAGGAAAAACCGCAGAAACAGGATTTCTGCGACGAGAACGATCATAACGGTGCCGTTCATCGCTGTCTGCATGCTGTGATCCACCTGATCCAGGATCACGCTGAAGCCGCAGGTCTTCCCGTTCGATTTGCCGCCTGCAAGGCAGTCGAGGGGGATGAGCTGATCATCAATCAGCTCGATCTGGACCAAAACGAAAAGGAAACGCTCGAGCATATCACGCTGCAGATGGAAAAGGAACGCGGTCTGGACCGGAGCGCCGCTATCGCCGACATGCGTTTCTCCTATATCACGAAAGTCTGCGACCTGTGTGTCAAGAAACCCAAGGAAAGCCGCGAGCATGCCAGAAGCCAGAAGATCGATAAGCTGCTGACCGGCAAATATACAGCGATCCCCGTTTTCATCGCCGTAATGGGACTCGTATTTTTCCTGACATTCAATGTGATCGGCGCAACGCTGCAGGATCTCCTCGCAACCGGGATCGAAGCGCTGACCGGAGTAGTTGACGGAGCGCTGACTTCTGCCGGTGTGAACAGAGCGATCCACGGGCTGATCATAAAAGGCATATTCGAAGGCGTCGGCAGCGTACTGAGCTTCCTGCCGATCATCGTGACCATGTTCCTGTTCCTCTCGCTCCTTGAAGACAGCGGTTACATAGCGCGTGTAGCCTTTGTCATGGATAAGCTTTTGAGAAAGCTCGGCCTGTCCGGCCGCAGTATCGTACCTATGCTGATCGGTTTTGGCTGTACAGTTCCGGCAGTCATGTCGACCCGTACTCTCCCCAGCGAGCGCGACCGCAAGATGACTATTCTGCTCACGCCGTTCATGAGCTGTACCGCGAAGCTTCCGATCTATGCATTCTTCGTCAATGCGTTCTTCCCCGCCCATAAAGCACTCATCATGATCGGGCTGTACCTGCTCGGCATTGTGATCGGTATCCTCGTAGCATTCCTTTACAAAAAGACCATGTTCAAAGGTGAGGCTGTCCCCTTTGTCATGGAGCTTCCGAACTACCGTCTGCCCAGCGTCCGCAACACGCTGCAGCTGCTCTGGGAAAAATCCAAGGATTTCCTGCAGAGAGCTTTTTCTGTGATCCTGATTGCGACGATCGTCGTATGGTTCCTACAGAGCTTCAGTTTCAAATTCAATTTAGTAGACAACTCCCAGGACAGCATCCTGGCTGCATTAGCTGGCCTGATCGCGCCCTTGTTCAAGCCCCTCGGGCTTGGTGACTGGCGGATCGTCACTTCCCTCATCAGCGGCACCATGGCAAAGGAAAGTGTCGTCTCCATTCTGGAAGTTCTTTTCAGCGCCGAAGGAAACATCGCCGCAGTCATCAGTTCCCTGTCTGCTGCATCACTGCTCGTCTTCAGCCTGCTGTATACGCCATGCGTAGCAGCCATCGCAGCCATACGCCGTGAGCTCGGACACAAATGGGCAATTTATGTTATCCTTTGGCAATGCGCAGTCGCATGGGTCGCCGCACTGCTCGTACGCCTGATCGGCCTTCTATTCGGTATTGTATGAGGTATTTATATGAAAACAATTGATTTTGTCATCCTTGGCATTATCGCCGCCGCATTATTCTTCGCCTTCAGGCGTGTCCGCAGCAAAAAGGGCAGCTGCTCCTGCGGCTGCGCGAACTGCAGCCAGGCCTGCCCCATGGCGCGTAAAAAATAATCTGTTTTCTGCTGAAGAGGCTGTCTCATTAAGAGATGGCCCTTTAAAATGCGAAAAAGCCAGCCAAAAAGGAAAAACAAACCAAAAACACCCGAGGCCTAAAAGGTCCCGGGCATT
>JAFYDF010000069.1 GCA_017544935.1 Clostridia bacterium | reverse complement strand
TGGTGCTATGGCTGCGAAAAGGGATTGAACCAGCGCGGCATACCAACGCTTGTGCTGGCCAACAATCAGGCTGATGATCCTTCTATTCCCGGGGTCCGCATCGCCACCATGCATCGGGTCAAGGGTATGGAATTCAGCTGCGTTTACATCATCGGCGCTTCCTCCGCCAACATGCCGCCCAAGGATATGATGAACCATGCGGAGACAGAGGAAGAGCGTCAGGATCTGATGCTGCAAGAGGCCAACCTGCTCTCCGTCGCCATGACACGCGCAAAGCAGATCGTGTGGATCACCTATGAGAAGACGCCGTCACCGCTGCTGGAGCGGATCTGAACAACCCGTGTGACTTTTCAACCAGGAGGATCTCTTTATAATCTCTGATGAGCTTAAGGCTATCATTGATAAACTCAAAGAACAGGGCAAGATGTCTTTCTTCGATGGAGCAACAGAGGAGCAAATAGCCGCCTTTGAGGAAGAGCATAAGATTATACTGCCGGAGAAATACAAAGAATGGCTGCAACACTCTGATGGTGGCGAACTGTTTCTGCCTGCAGGAATACAGCTTTATGGCGTAGCGCACAAGCCAATAATTGATGTAGATGAGGACGACAGGCCCAATGATAAGTACATTGTCATTGGTGCTTTGGCATCTGGAGACCCTGTATTATTTGAGAAGGAAGGGCAAAAAATCTCCATATATGATCACGAATCTGACAGTATTGATGATGAACTGATATACGACGACTTTTTTGCCCTGCTGAATGATCTCTATGACCTGCTTGGCATAGGAGAGTGATCCCATGTCAAAAAGCAGCTTAAGGGAACGCAATAAAGCAATTACTCAATCTTCCCACACCCAAACCCGCAGCAGCGCCGCCTGCAGCAAGCCCCAGCACCTGAAAAATATCAGGCAGCAGCCGGGGCTTGAAGAAAACGCTGGTAGCTGGCGGGCAGGCGGTCATAGAATTGACGTGTGAAGTTAAGGAGTTGCTCTTCGCTGAGGCCGAAGTGCTCCCGGACGGTCTGCAGCATGGCGTCGACAATCAGCTGCATCGCCTGGGCAAAGGTGGTGTCGGCCAGCTCGTCCACCATCATCAGGAACAGCTCGCCGATGGTCCGGTCGTCCTCGTTGCAGCGCTTCTGCAGGGAGAGAAGCATGTACCGGACGAAAACCAGCGACACATGGGCGTTCAGCGCGTCGTAGGACAGGCAGTGGCACTCCGAGCCCAGGCGCAGCATGGACTTGCAGGTCTTAAAGAACACTTCGATCTCCCAGCGCTTGCCGTAGATCCGCAGGATTTCCTCCGGAGGCAGGCTGACATCCGTGCTGATAAAGGCGATCCAGTCCTTGCGGTTGTTGCGGTTGCGGACGCAGACAATCCGCGCCGGAGTGGCGTTCCCCTGCCGGTCCGTCAGCGTCACATCGACGGACAGCAGATGAGGCTCTTGCTGTGACGCACGCGTTTCTTCAATCATGTCGTTGCTGATCGAAGCATCGTATGATACCGGTCAGCCGGACCGCGTCCCTCATGCATTCATCCGTATGCTGTCGGGCATCATTTCCACCGGCATCAGATTGGAAGGAATCGCGTCGTCATACTGATAGTACTCCTTCACCGCCAGCAGGCTGTCGTCGACATAGGCCAGCCTGACAACAACGAGGAAGCGGGCGGTGCTGTATACAACGGCATTCTTGACACCGCCTTCGGGAACGTCTTCCTCCACAATGTAGTAGAAAACCGCTCTGCCGGATGCATCGTGATACGCCGCGTCGTTGAAATCGCTGAGCGTATAGACCAGCGGATCAAAGGTGAACGTCTTTTGTTCTCCGGCAGCTCCGGCGGGATTTGAGGCCTTCCGCCAGGCGCCGCCCTCCACGATGGCCCCGGCTGCGTCGATCTGATACAGACTGAAGGTGAACTCCCCGGCCTCCATGTCACGGCCGGTGAGAACCTTGACGCCGGAGACTTCAACTTCGACCGGTTCGGGTTCTTCGCCGTTCGGGATGGTGATGGTATAGGAAACGCTGCCTGAAATGACTTCCCGGACCAGCCAATTTTCATGGTTATTCAGGCTGACCGTGCCATCCGTGCCGATCGTAAAGCAAAGGTCATCCTCAGGCAGTATGAAGCCCGCTGCGGCCTGCGTTTCGGACAGGTAATAGGTCCCCGCCTGCAGCGCTTCGGTGACCTGGGGGACGATGCCGTTTTCATCCGTCACCAGATCATCATAGCCGGGTATGGGCCGGTAATCCTTGCGCACGGTTCCATCCGTCTGGGTCACCTGATGATACAGGGCAAAATGGACATCGGCCAGCGGCTGGCCCGTGAGGGCATTTTTCTTTTTGACCACAAGGCCGGTTGTCCGGTCGCGAATGGTCAGCACGGCGATGTGCGCACCCGACGGGTCCGGGGTGACAGCATACTGATCAGAGCCGGGCGTCACGGTGATCCGGTAGCCGCTGTCCAGCGTGAGCGTGAGCGGCTGATCCAGCACCACATAGCCCTTCGGCGCGCTCACCTCCGTCAGCGTATAGACGCCCGGCGCAAGGTAAGCGATCGTAATCAGGCCATCCGCGCCGGAGGAATAGGCGGGCAGCGCCACGTTCTCTCCGTTCTCATCGGTCAGGGTGAAGACGGCGCCGGAGAGGTT
>JAFYDF010000008.1 GCA_017544935.1 Clostridia bacterium | reverse complement strand
GAAAACGGCCTGGCCGAAGTTCAAGACGTTCACGTTCAACCAGGAAAAAGAACTGGCCTATATGTATGATTATATGAAGCAGCGCATGGAGTTCGTCGATGAGTTCTTTAACGGCGAGAGCCTGAGCGCGGGAAAGTGGTTGAAGTAAATGAGAATGAAGCGCTTTATTGCGTGTGTGGCGTTCCTGATGTGCATTTGCCTGACTGTTGGAGCTATGGCCGAATACCGTACACTGTCACCAGGCAGCACGGGTAATGACGTACAGGACATGAAGGAGCGTCTCTATAAGCTGGGTTATTATAAGACCGAAAAGCTGAACAGTGCGTATACGGACGCTGTGAGCGAAGTTATTTCCACCTTCCAGGAGCTGAACGCGCTGCCTGTGACGGGCATTGCGGATCCTTATACTCAGGCCGTGATATTTTCGGATGCTGCCGTGCGTGCGGATGGGACAGTATATAAGTCGACCGGGATTCTCCCGGATAATGAGGGCTTGGGGAATGGAAAATTCCGTACCTTGAAGCTGGATGATTATGGGGATGATGTGCTCGATGTTAAACTCTGGATGTATCTGAACGATCTGTACACCAGTACTGACTTCAGTAATTCCGTCAATGGGGCAATGATCGAGAGGATCAAAAAGTATCAGACGGATAATGGCCTGGAGCCGGATGGAGTCATCAGTGCGGACCTGCAGAAACTGATGTCGGAAACACTGCCGACGCCAAAACCGACTGCGACACCCAAGCCGACCGCTACACGCCGGCCGACTGCTACGCCAAAACCGACGAGGACTCCGAAGCCAACCGTGGCGCCGGTCGTGGAGGTCGAGCTTCCGGAACTGGATGAAGAAGGGTATCTGGCGGATCCGGATGCTGAACCGTTTGTCCTTATGGATTGGGATGACGGACACTGGTACTATATAGATCAGGAACTGCATATCGACATTCGCCGTTATCAGGATCCGAATGCAGTACTGATCTGGTATGAGACCGAGGTAATCTGCAAACCGAGTATAGTCTGGCAGTCAATACTGGCGGGCGGAGACCGTTACTGGGGACGCACTTTCGAAGACCCTCTGACAGTTGCAGATCAGGCGAAAGCGATTCTTGCCATTACAGATGATAATTTTGGCTACCGTTGGTATAGAGTCCGTGTGAACGGCATGAGGCAGTATCGGGAAGGCGTGGTAATCCGGGACGGCGAAATAAAAACGGATGTAATGCCAGATTCAGCTTATTCGCATTTCCCATCGCTGGATGTAATGGCATATTATCCTGACGGGAGCATTGAACTGTACGGAGCAAAGGAACACAATGCTCAGGAATATATTGATATGGGCGTGCTGCACACGTTTGCCTTCGGACCGATCCTGGTAAGAGACGGCGAAATCAACCAGAGCATCTATGGTAAAAATGTGCATGCCGATTATAAGACAAATGAGCCGCGGCAGGCTGTAGGCTATTATGGTCCGGGACACTACCTGATCCTTACGGTTAAGGGCCGCGCGGATGACAGTGTCGGTGCGACTATTCCCTGGATAGCAGAAAAGCTGCATGAAGATGGGGTCAAGGATGCATTTAATCTGGATGGCGGATATACTACCGTGCTTTACTTCATGGGGCAGGCAGTAAACAAGAAACCGAACGTAAAACGCAACGGCCTGCGCGAGGTAAGTGGCGTGATCGGAATTGGAACACGCAAATAACTGACATAATAAGAAATATCGCTCTTCCTATTACAACAATGTAGGAAGAGCGGTTTTTATTGCAATGAATCAGTGGGAAAACATCGGGAAGGCAGATTCTGTTCGCTGGTATCGAAAATATTCAGATAAATGGAACGCAGACACGCTTGTGATGTTTTTGCTGGCCTGGTAATAGTAACTGGTTTATGGGTCTTTCAATGGTACCAATTTAGTAGTGTGAGCCTTCTGTCAGAATCAGGGCGTATCACATACGTGACAGCAATACGAAGATACAGTCCATGGGGAGCTATAGATTTGAATAGCTGATTGGTGGTCTGCAATAGTAAAGAGCAGTACCTGTTTTAGGACAGATTTCAGTAACAACTTGAACCTAATAATTCATATGAGTTATGAGCATCTCCTAAGGCATCTAAGCAAAAGGACATGAAAAGGCAGGGTTCTATGCGGAACCCTGCCTTAAGAGTCGGAATATATTAGGCGGCCTTTTCGTTCGCAGCGCGGCGGTTGAAGATCACGTTGATGATGATGCCCAGGATCAGGCCGGTCGCGATGGCGGAGATGGTGACAGCGCCGAAGTTCAGGGTCAGACCGCCGATGCCGGGAACCAGGATGGCAGCGACCACGAACAGGTTGCGGTTGTCGTTCAGGTCAACAGGCTGCAGCATCTTGAGACCGCTGACTGCGATGAAGCCGTACAGGGCGATGCAGACGCCGCCGACGATGCAGCTGGGAATGGAGTTGACGAAGCATACGAAGGGATCGAAGAAGCTCAGGATGATGCAGTAGATGGCAGCGATGCCGATCGTGCTGATGCTGGCATTGCCGGTGATGGCTACGCAGCCGACGGACTCACCATAAGTGGTGTTCGGGCAGCCGCCGAAGAAGGAACCGATGATGGAGCCTACGCCGTCGCCGATAAGGGTGTGGTCCAGGCCGGGATCAGTGATCAGGTCACGGTTGATGATGGTGGACAGGTTCTTGTGGTCGGCGATGTGCTCAGCGAGGACAACGAAGGCCACAGGCGCGAACAGGACGAAGATGCTGATGACATCGGCGAAAGAACCGATCTTGTTGGTAGCGTCTTCATAAGCACCGAAGATGCCCAGGAAGGTGAAGCGCGGAACCTTGAAGAGCTGCATGCCCTTGAAGGCGTCGAGGTTGACCAGCTGGATGTACTCGAGGTTTGCTGCACGGCCGATCAGGGTCAGAACCAGTGCAACGATGTAGGCACCCAGGATACCGATGATGAAGGGGATGAGCTTCATGCCCTTGCTGCCCTTGGTGCTGGCATACACGGTGATGACGAAGGCGATGACACCGACCAGGATGGCTACGAGGTTGTAGCTGCCGGCGGCAGTATTGTTGATGTTATTGACGGCGCTGCCGCACAGGGACAGTCCGATCAGAGCGACGGTGGGGCCGATGACGACAGGGGGCAGGAGCTTGTTTACCCAGGCACTGCCGGTCTTCTTGATGATCAGGGCGATCACAACATAGACCAGACCCGCGAATACGGCGCCCAGGAAGATGCCCAGGAAACCAAAGGCTACTGCACCAGCCAGGGGGCTGATGAACGCGAAGGAGCTGCCCAGAAATACGGGGCTCTTCTTACGGGTGGCGATGTAGATGTAGAACAGAGTGCCGAAGCCGGCGCCACACAGTGCGGCAGGCTGGCTCATGTAAGTGCCGGTGCCATCGACCAGGATGGGCACGAGCAGGGTAGCGGCCATGATGGCGAGCAGTTGCTGGAAAGCATAGATTAAATTCTTTTTCAGCGGGGGGTTCTGATTAACGTCGTAGGTGAGCTTCATATTGCTTCCTCCTGACTTGGGATCAACCCGTGCGCGCCTTTGCCATCAAAAAACGCCTTACCCGCGGCAGGGCAAGGCGGTATGACTTCATGTCTACCTTAGCAGCCTTCCCGGCCTCTCTGGACCTGGTTAAAGGACACGCATTCAGTTGTCGGAAGCATATTAGCACACCAGCTGTAGTGTGTCAAGGCAATTTTTTCACGAATATGTATGTATTGGGATAATGTAAGAATTGTGTAACATATGTAATCGGATATGCGTACTTGAAAAGAAAAAACAGAATTGATTTGTAGCGTGCCCAACGGAGACCATGACGGAGTAAGATCGGAATCTGCTGTGCTTGACATGCTGTAAAATCGCAGAGTATAATGAAAAAAGGCTTTTGCCAATCAAGGAAATTGGGGACTTGGACGTGAAAAAGATCTGCGTTCTGCTGCTGTGCCTGATGATGCTGATGCCTGCTTCCATATCGGCACATGGTGATGGGCTGACGGTTGCTGTGGAGCCGCATAGGGCTCTTCTATCCTTTTATCTGCCTGATCGCGAAGCTGTTTTAGTGACTTATAAAACAGCTTTGGATAACGGTGAAATGATGCTCTATGGGCAAAACGGGCAGTTTGAGGCTGTATGCGAGCTTCCCGGAACGGATAAAGCGCTCAAGCTGAATATCATTGTGTATTCACTGGGCGGCAAAGTTCTGCTCAAGCAGGATACCTTATCGGTTGCAGTGACAGATGAAGGTCCCGTTCCAGGGCTGAGCTATCAGGGACGGCCTGCGGGAAGTGCGCGTGAAGCGGTTATAACTGCAGAGGCAGATGGAATACACTATCGGTTCACGACTCCCGGACGCGATACAGTAGTGATTAAGTGCAAGAGCCCTCAGGAATCGCATACAGTCACGATCTAT
>JAFYDF010000068.1 GCA_017544935.1 Clostridia bacterium | reverse complement strand
GTAGGATACATATACTTGGCTTCACCCACGGTCTTGCCGTCTTTGTCCGTAAGCTGCATGCCGCCCTCAGTCACAAACATGGGATATTCCATTTGGTTCTGGATCTTAGCAATGTACAATCCATTATAGCCGCTGTAGCTCTTTACAATCTTGAAGTTTTCCTTCAGGATTGTCACTTCAGCATTTCCAGACGGAGCCGCGCCGCCAGCGATGCCTGCAGTTTGTGCTTCCATGATATTTTGATATTCAGTCAGAAAATTCATGGAAATGGACATCATTTCAGGTTCGGTCATGCCTTCCGGCAGGGCTGTTTCCTCGCCGCCCATATAAGCTATCGAGCTGCGCAAAGGAAAGTTTTCCCTCTTCCCGCGTCAATGCAATCGGAAACTCTTCGGTGCTAAGGGAAGCGCCGTCATATGTAAAATTCAGATCCTGACCGTCAATGGTGATGGTCACGGTATTCTCGCTGCACGCCCATGTTCCCTTTGTGTCTTCATCGTCCATCATATTCACAACGGCAGAACTGTCTTCATTCAGAAGGAAATATCCAAGCGTAACATCCGCCAGGGTCATATACCAGTTTCCGCCAGGTCCTTCCTCAGCCAGAGCAGGAGTGATCGCCGCAGCATACATAGCGCAAGCAATAGAGATGTGATTTTCTTCATGGTATGTCTCCTTCCCAATAAATAAATTGCATGATATAAATGGTTATTATCTAAGCTCGGCAACATCAAATCAAAGCTATTACTGAATGGGTATTCTGTTTGTCAGCGGCGGTGCTTCTGCAGGAAGTCTCCCATCTCCTGCATTGCATGTCGCAATTCACCGGCATACGGCAACATTACGATGCGAACACGGATATCCTCAAACCAGTCAAATCCTCCACCCGGAATAACCAGCACATGTTTTTCATGCAGGAACTTCATTGCAAAGTCATGGCCGTCATCAAAATCGTATATCTTTTCATCGATACGCGGGAACAGATAGAATGCCGCATGATTCATCTCGAAGGTGACACCTTCGATCTTGGCGAGTTCCTCTGTCGTAGCCTTGCGCTGATCATACAGACGTCCGCCGGGAACCAGCATCGCACGCGTGCTCTCGCTGTCGACCAATGCAGCCGGGATCACCAACTGTGTCGTCGCGTTTCCGCACAGGCGCATGGAAGCCAGTTGAGTGACAGCATCCTTGACTTCATGCAGTTCATCCTTAGGGCCGCTGAATACCATCCAACCGCAGCGGAAACCGCAGATGATATGGGACTTCGAGAGTCCGTTAAAAGTAATGCAGGGAACATCAGGAGCGAGGGATGCGACGGAATAATGCGGTATCCTGTCCATGATCAGACGGTCATAGATCTCATCCGCCAGCAATACGAGATGATTCTTACGCGCGATATCCGCAATAGCAAGCAGCGTATCACGGCTGTATACGGCACCTGTCGGATTATTCGGGTTGATTATGACGATCGCCTTTGTCTTTTTCGTCACCTTGCTGGCGATATCGTCAGGATCCGGATTCCAGTGATTCGCGGGATCGCAGCGGTAGAAGACCGGTTTTCCGGCGCATATATAAGCATTATTGCTCCACAGCGAATAACAGGGAGAAGGCATCAGGATCTCATCGCCTGTGCATACGAGCGCAGTCATTGCCATGGAAGCGGCTTCGCTTACGCCGTTGCAGACGAAGATGTCATCCGGAGTAATGCCGGAGATACCGCGGCCGATATGATAAGTGCAGATCACATTGCGGGCCTCAGGCATGCCGCGCATATCGCAGTACGGGACTGCCTCATCGATATGCCTGGACAAAGCATAACGCACGCTGTCAGGAAGCTCAAATCCAAAGCTTGCCGGATTGCCTGTGTTCAGCTTCAAAACTTTCTGTCCTTCAGCCTGCATCCGCAGCGCTTCCTCATACAGCGGGCCGCGGATGTCAGAGTGCACTTTTGCCATTCTGTCAGAACGTGGGATCATAAAACCTTTCTCCTCAAACCTCTATCAGTTCCGCGCCGTCGACAGCCGCCTGTACAAGGCTTTCGATATCCAAGCCCTGTTCTGCACGTTCGACATTTTCAAGCTTCGGATGTGTTGCCGGATGCCGGGGCGTGAAGACCGTGCAGCAGTCTTCATACGGCAGGCAGCTGGTTTCATAAGTGCCGATCTTTTCAGCGATATGGATGATTTCGATCTTGTCATTGCCGATCAGCGGACGGAATACCGGCATAGGCACTACCGCATCTGTGCAGCACAATGCTTCGATCGTCTGGCTGGCTACCTGGCCTATGCTTTCACCAGTGATCAGGGCACGTGCGCCTTCCTTCTCTGCGATCCTGGACGCAATGCGCATCATGAAGCGGCGCATGATCAGTGTCCCATATTCTTCAGGGCACTTCTCATGGATCGTCAGCTGCGGCTCAGTAAAGGGCACGATATACAGGCGGATGCCGCAGCAGTAGGAAGACAGCTGTTTCGCAAGCGTGATGACTTTCTCCTTTGCGCGCTCACTCGTATACGGATACGAATGGAAATGCACCGCGCTGATCTCAACACCACGCTTGGCAATGCAGTATCCCGCCACAGGACTGTCGATACCTCCGGAAAGAAGCAGCGTCGCTTTTCCCCCGGTGCCGACCGGCATACCGCCGACGGCCTCGATAACACGCACATACAGATACGCGTGATCGCGGATCTCAACATTCATGACATGTTCGGGATGATGGATATCCACGCTCAGGCCCTGGGTATGCTCAAGGATGTACCCGCCCATCTCCATATTGATCTGCGGGGATGTCATAGGATAGCGCTTGTCGGAACGCCGGGCATCCACCTTGAACGTACCGGTAATACCTTCCATCATGGATGCGGCCTGCTCACAGATCGCTGTAAAGTCTGCCTTGTCCATCTCGATCGCCGGGCACAGGGAATGCACGCCAAAGACACGGCTGACCGCTGTCATGCAGCCTTCCATGTCCGTCATATCGCTCACGAAGAGCCTGGCATCATGCAGCCATACCTTCCCGCCAAAGGGCTTGGCGACCTGCTTGACACGGTCTACAAGTGCATGCAGGAAATAGGGACGGTTGAGTCCCTTCAGATAAATCTCTCCATAGCGGATCAGAATCAGTTGACGCAAAAGACTACCTTCTTTCGTATCGCTTCAGCAGGTCATAATGACGGGCGATGCAGCCCGCAGCATATTCGATCTCTTCCGAAGACGTATAAGGTGATAATGAGAATCTCAGGGCGGATTCAGCTACCTTGCGCTGTACATTCATTGCAGAAAGAACCGCAGAAATCTTCTGCTTATGGGACGAGCAGGCAGAGCCGCCCGATATGAACACCTGATCGCGTTCAAGCGCGTAGATCATCGTTTCAGAACGGACAGGCACCAGGGAGCAGTTGAGGATATGCGGTGCGGAAAACTCGGATTCAGGCTGCGGCCCGTTCACATGCAGGTTCTCACCGCAGATCTCAAGCAGGCGCTCATACAGATGCAGCTTCTGCTTCCGCATCTCATTCTCACGCGGGAATGTGTGGATAGCTTCATACATTCCGATAATGCCCGGTACGTTCTCCGTACCGCTGCGCAGGCCCTTCTCCTGACCGCCGCCCAGCTCACGCGGGACGATGCGCGTGCGTTCAGAATAGACGAGTGCGCCTATCCCCTTCGGGCCGTGGATCTTATGCCCCGACAGCGCATAACTGTCGATCCCCAACGCTTTCATGTCAATGGGCAGGCGCAGGAAGCCCTGCACACCGTCGACATGCAGCAGCGCGTTCGGGCACACACGGTCACGAAGATCTGCGATCTCCTTCATGGGCATTATGGCTCCGGTCTCATTATTGACCTGCATGACGCATATCATGCGCGTATCTGGAGTCAGGAGATCCAGCAGCGCATCGAGGTCAACGATACCGTATCTGTCATACGGGATCTCTTTCACATCAAAGCTGTTCTTCAGTGCCTCGCATGCCGCGCGGACAGCAGGATGTTCTCCGGCAGTAAAAAGGACACGCCCTCCGCGTCTCTCACTGAGCAGGCTCAGGATCGCGAGGTTGTCAGCTTCCGTGCCTCCTGAAGTAAAAATTACCCTAGACGCATCCGCATGCAGTTCCAGGGCAATCGCTTCCCGGCAGGCAGTTATTTTCTTTTCTACGGCCACCGCAGGCGCGTACAATGCGGAGGGGTTGTAAAACCCCTCCTGCATGCAGTCGATCATCGCCTGTACCACGCGCTGAGAAGGACGTGTGGTGGCACTGTTATCCAGATAACAAAGCATTTAATTGATCTGATACGCTCCCTGAGCGGCGTAACGTTTGATAAGGGACAGCATCTCGTCGCTGACTTCAATAATGATGATACGCTTCTGGCTGTCTTTGCTGAAATAGAAGTAGAAGAGCTGCGCATCACGGTTTACAAACCAGTTGCTGCGCTTGACTCCCTGCATATTGATGTAGCGGTTAAAGGAGCCGGAATTCACAAGGCCCATGGCTTCGACATTCTTAATGTTCATGGTGCCCAGGTTCTTGCGCTTCTTGTTGTTGTAGACCTGTGCGAAGTCCATAGTACCGTTCGTAAAGGTATACTCATATTCCGTCTTGATCTTATCACGGTTCAGGAATAAAAGAACGGTAATGCCGGCGGTCGCAAGGAAAAGAACGACATTATAAATGATTTCCCCTGTTCCCATATTGCCCTGGAACGCCAGCATAAGGACCTGCAGCGTAATGAACGCCCAGATACCGCTCAGGATCATAAGAACATTGGCAAAAATATAGGCAATCGTCTGAGAGCCTTTGTTTCTTTTCGTTGCTACCTCTTCGAGGAAATTGTCCATTGCCATGTCAGCAGTCCTCCTTTGAACTTCACTATTTTACTCGCATCAGTGTATGTTGCGCAAGTGTTTTAAGAAAAATCGCTTTATCTCCGAATATATCCAGGTTTTTCACCGCATTTTCGGTATAGGAAGAAGCATCTTGGCGTGCCTGATCAATACCGTATACGGATACCCATGTGCATTTATTCTCCTCAGCATCTTTACCTATGGTCTTTCCGAGAACTGCCGTATCTCCGGTCACGTCCAAAATATCGTCTACAATCTGGAACGCGATGCCAAGATCCTTGCCATATTCACGGCCGCAGGCGATCTGCTCATCTGATGCGCCGGCCAAAGTCAGGCCCATCACCATGGGTGCTGTGATCATATCTGCTGTCTTGTGCAGGTGGATATAATGCAGCAGTTTTTCGCTGCCGCCGCCTTTCTCTGCTTCCAGGTCCGCGCACTGCCCTGCGACCATACCGCGCGTTCCGCATCTGTCGGCAAGTTCCTTAACAAGCAGCATCGCTTTCGGATGCTCGCTTGCTGCAATCGATTCAAACGCGAGCGACAGCAGTCCATCTCCTGCCAATACC
Source organism: Clostridia bacterium (assembly GCA_017544935.1). Taxonomy (GTDB): domain Bacteria; phylum Bacillota; class Clostridia; order Christensenellales; family Aristaeellaceae; genus SFMI01. The sequence continues at coordinate 5,991 of JAFYDF010000068.1, read as the reverse complement.
GCCATTCCGTCCCCGTATACCTTATGACAGGTCGGTTTTCCGCGGCGCAAGTCATCATTGTCCATTGCCGGCAGATCATCATGGATCAGCGAATAGGTATGCACCATCTCGACCGCAGCCGCAAACGGCAGTGCTGTTTCGATATCATCTTTCAGCAGGCTGTATGCAGCGAGCAAAAGGACCGCGCGCAGGCGTTTCCCGCCCGCGAGCAGACTATAGCGCATCGCGTCGCCCAGCGGCTGCGGAACATCTTCAGGCACAGCGTTCCTGAGGTATTCCTCTATACGGTCACGAAGACGGCTGTATTCGTCCTGGAAGTTCACGCTTCTCCTCCATGCAGAACAGTCAGGCGCTCTTCCGCTGCCGTCAGTTCCTTCTTCAGATCTTCAGCAAGCTTTTCACCCTGTTCATATGCCTTCATGGCATCTGACAGAGTCATTCCGCCTTCTTCAAGTCCCTTTACAATCGTTTCCAGTTCCTGCAAACGATCTTCAAAGCTTTTTTCTTTCTTAGCGGGCAAACGGATCTACCTCCTTCTGTGAAAGGACGCGCACTTCGGCGCACCCGTCCCTGAAAATGACAGTCAGGTTCTCCTTCGCCTGGCGAACGGAACTGATCGGCTTGTCATTCTTTAAAACTATACTGTATCCACGCTCAAGCACCTGCCTCGGGCCTGCCGAACGCAGTCTTTCGTACAACACTTCCGTATTGGCTTTCCCCTGTGCGATCTTCTTTTCCTGAGCGCTGTACAGGCGCTGCTTGAGAAGCTCTGTCTGCTGCAGCATCTGCCTGATATGGTTCAGCGGCTGTACCGCTGAAAGGCGCAGTTGCAGCGCCTGCAGAAGCTGCCTGCGGGTCATGGTATTATTCTGCGCCGCATTGAACAGCCGCTTGCGAAGTTCCTCGATATTCCCGACCAACCCCGAAAGTTCCGGCACTGCCAGCTCAGCTGCAGCGGATGGAGTAGGCGCGCGCATATCCGCGGCATAATCGCATAATGTCGTATCTGTCTCATGGCCTACAGCCGAGATCACAGGCACAGGCGATGCGGCAACCGCGCGTACGACGACTTCCTCATTGAATGCCCACAGGTCTTCCATGGACCCGCCGCCGCGCCCGACGATAATCACGTCGATTCCCGGTACCGCAGCGAGCTCACGCAGACCGTTCGCGACATCCTGTGCGGCACCGTCTCCCTGGACCTGGGCCGGGCGCAGAACCAACGGAATGCCCGGGAAGCGGCGTCCCGCGACCGTACGGATATCATGAAGCACAGCACCCGTAGAAGACGTAACAATACCAACTTTTCTGGGGAGCAATGGCAAAGGACGCTTTCGGGAAACATCAAACAGGCCTTCCGCTGTCAGTTTTTCCTTCAGCGCAAGGTACTTCTGATAAAGGTCACCCACACCGTCCTGCTTCATGCCGTCCGCATAGAACTGATACTTGCCGCCCTGTACGTACAATCCGACAGAACCAGTGACGAGCACGTTCATTCCGTCACGCGGAACGAAGGTGATGCGGTAGGTATACTGACGGAACAGCGCGCAGTCGATACGGCTCTGTTCATCCTTCAGCGTGAAATACCAGTGTCCCGGAGCTGATGGCTTGAAATTGCTGATCTCCCCGCGGAGCGTGACCTGCTGCAGGATCGGGTCACTGGCCATCGACCTTCTGACATAATCATTCAGTTGTGATACTGTCAGCGTGACGCCTTGCATGCAGCCTCCAAGGTATTCTCCATGAGCATGGCAACGGTCATAGGCCCGACACCGCCGGGGACCGGTGAAATAGCAGCAGCGATCTCACTGACGCCATCAAAATCAACGTCTCCGCAGAGCTTGCCGTCAACACGGTTGATGCCCACGTCAATGACGGTCGCACCCGGTTTGACCATGTCCGCGGTAATGAACTTCGCGCGTCCGACCGCGGCTACGAGCACGTCAGCCCGGCGTGTGATGTCCGCAAGGTCACGTGTATGCGAATGGCAGATGGTTACAGTGCAGTTTTCACGGAGCAGCAGCAGCGCAGCAGGCTTGCCGACGATATTGCTGCGGCCAACTACGACAGCGTTCGCACCGTCAAGCTGCACACCGCTCTTCTTGAGCATATACAAGATCCCGCGTGGAGTGCACGGCAGAACTGTCGGATTGTTCTGAAGCAGGCGTCCGCTGTTGTATACATGGAACCCGTCCACATCCTTTTCAGCACGCACACGCATGAGCGCGGCGGCTTCGTCAAGATGTTTCGGTAACGGCAGCTGGATGAGGATCCCATGTACGCTGTTGTCCGCGTTCAGGGCATCTATCTGCGCGATAAGCTCTGCCTGAGTCGTTTCCGCAGGCATGCGGACCGTACGCGACTCGATCCCGATTCGTCCGCAGGCGCGTTCTTTATTGCGCACATAGATCGCACTGGCAGGATCGTCCCCGACTAAAATAACCGTCAGGCACGGATGTATGCCGTTTTTATTCAGTTCAACACACCTGGCAGTCTGCTGGAGCTCCAGCTCTGCAGCCATTTCTTTTCCGCTCAGGATCTTAGCGCTCATTTCAATCCCTCTTTCATTTTGTCTACACCGATCAAAGCAACACCGGCAGCGTTATCTCCCGCATACTGGCGCTGACCAAAATAAAGATCAAGGCCCAGTCTGCGTTTCTTATTGATAAAGTTTATCTGGTCACGGAACAGCTGCGAGGAAGCAACGCCGCCTGTTATGATCACGTTATGTTCTCCCGTCTTTTCCATTGCTGACTTCAGCATGCGCAGGACTGTGCGTTCCACAACGCTGAAGATCTCAGCCGCGATATTGCAGGGATACAGCTCTTCTGTTTTGATCCACTTCATCGCTTTCGCTTCAGCGCCGGAGAAATGGCAGTCCCCCTCTTGCATACTGACCGGGATCAGGGACAGGCTCTCGCCTTCCATGGCCAGCTTCTCAAGTGAAGGCCCTGCCGGGAACGGGAGTCCCAGTGCCACGCCGATGCGGTCGATCAGCTGTCCGGCATGCAGGTCGCGTGTGCCCGCGATAAGCTCGAGGTTGTTATTATCCATGAGCAGGACTTCCGTCGTCCCGCCCGACAGATGTACAGCAAGGTATCTGTTCTCCGTGAGCCCGCTGTCCTGCAGCGCTGCACGCACATGCCCTCGCTGATGCGTCGTCCTGAGAAGCGGCACCTTAAGCGTGGATGCGGCTACCTGAGCGAACGCGCTTCCGCATTTGAATACAGGCATATATGAGTCTTCATCATCACGCGGCGTTTCCGATACGCATACCGCGTCGATCGTGCGTCCGTTCAGTGCCTGCATGGCTTCTTCATACAGGGCGGGCAGCTGCTTCATATGCACAAAAACGGCCTCGCTCTGGCGAAGGCCGCGTGCACCTGTTTGTACAGGCAGAAGCTTGCGGCATGATGTGATCACACCGTTCTCATCTGCCGCAGCAACAGAAGTTGTATAACAGCTGGTATCTATACCGAGTACGGTCATCCGTTTTCCGCCCCGTTCTCCTGTGCGGGCTGTTCGGAACGGGAGATTGCGCCCAGTACACCGTTAATAAAGCGTGCACTGGCAGGCTCGCTGAAGCGCTTGGCCAGTTCCACTGCTTCATTGATCGCTACGGACTCGGGCGTATCCGCGCAGTAGCGCATTTCATACAGTGCCACACGCAGGATGCACAGATCCACTCTCGCGATACGATCGATCTCACGGGACGGGCTGTAGCTTGCGATCAGGGCATCCAGCTCATTCACGTGCTCAGCCACGCCTTCGACGACCGTATTGATATAGCGGGAGTCTTCCTCTTCGGGTGTAAAGTCAATCAGGACGCCCAGCGTATCTTGTCCGCTGCCGCCCATAAGCCGTTCGTAAATCAGCTGCATAGCTGCAGCACGGGCTCCTGAACGCGCCATTATGCCTTTCCCCCGTTATTATTCTTCCTGCTCTTCAGCAGGCTTTTCTTCTTCCTTGCTAAGGACCTTTTCAGCCGCTTCATGGATCTGCTCGTTGCGGATGGGCTGGTCCTTTGACGGGAAGCGGCGGTTCACGACTTCGCGTACCGCTTCCTTCTTGTTGCCGATGCCGCCGATCAGGGCGCCGATGCCGGCAAACAGGGCGATGAACAGGGTCTTCCAGAAACCGATCGCCAGCAGCAGTACTGCAATCAGCGCGCCAATGATACCGCAAACGATGGCACCATTCCTCGTACCCATCTTGATGGCGGGTTCCTTACTCATCCTTCTTCTCCTCCTCTTCGGTCTCAGGCTCTGCCTGTTCCTCTACAGCAGGTTGTTCTTCTGTATACTCAGGCTCAGCAGCCTCTTCGACTGCAGTTTCAGCTTCAGGCTCCACTGCTTCAGGCTCGGCTGTTTCCGGTTCTTCGGCCGCGGGTTCTTCTTCTGCGGTTTCGACCGGAGGCTCAATATGCTCGGCCTCCGTTACCTGCTCGCCTTCGCTCTTTTCGGGATCACGGCCGAAGATACGCTGATGCATGGGGATCTTTTCCTTCTCGACAGGCTTTTCCTCATCCTTTTCAGCCTCGGCAGCAGTCATGAGTGGCTCGACCGGCAGCGCGTTCTCATCGCCCACCGCGTTGTCTACGGATACGCTGATGTCACGCACTTCGATACCGGAGGATGCGGCCAGGTAACGCTTGATCTGGGACTGCAGCTGCTCTACGGCATGCGGGATGGATACGTTGCTGTTCATGGAAACGCGCAGGCCGACATTAATCGCGCCGCGCTTGTTGTCAATGCGCATATCCTGGACCTTGACTTCCTTGTGCGTCTCAACGCACTTGAGGATCAGGTTCTCGATCGCGGAAACAGCGATGCGCAGCTCGCCCAGTTCCGTCTGCTGCGAGACGAACGCCTTGCGGCGGGACGCGTACTTGCGCACGATGACTACGTTCAGGATGCTCACGATCACAGCGATAGCACCCGCAATGATGAGCGCATACGGGACCGCGGTCATGACCATGCCATCGCCCAGGTCCTTACCGACCAGCAGGATACCGGCCGCAATGGAAACGCCGCCGGCACACAGGGTAAGGAACGCGCCGAAGCGCAGGATAAAGCGGTCAAACAGTTTCATTTTCATAGTAGATTCGCTCCTTTCAGAGAGCAGAGCTTACGCTTCAGGTTTTTCTTCCTTCGGCTCTTCTTCTGCTTTGGCGGAATCCAGTTCGTCGAGGACTTCCTGCAGCGTGTCATCTTCAGCAGGTTTTTCCGGTTCTTCTTCCGGCGCGATCGTATCCTGCACACGCTGGCGGGTCTCTTCCTGGATGCACGCGGTCTCTTCACTGGTCAGATGCGCAGTCTCGATGCCACTTTCCAGTGCCTTCTTTTCCTTCTCGAAGCTGACGCCCTGGACATGCACGTCAACAGTGACAACATGCAGGCCGGTCATGCTCTCGATGGCCTTGCGTACGTTCTCCTGAACCTCGCCGGCAACCTTCTGGATCGGGGAGCCATACTCAGCAACGATGTACAGTTCCACGCTGACATCTTCCCCTACGACTTCGACTTTCACGCCGCGGGTAATGCTGCGGTTGCGGCCGATGATATCCGAGATCGCGCCGCTTGCGCACATGCCTGCGATCCCTTCGATCTCGCTGGCTGCTACGCCCGCAATAATAGCGATAACTTCGTTTGCATACTTAATGGTGCCGCCGTTTTCCAGATCAACATCCGCATTCACGGGAAGGTTCTCTTTCTTGCTGGCCATGGAATGCACCTCCTTAAAGATTACATAGTATTATAACAGAAAACTGAATATTGCGCAACCATTCCATATTTTGACATAGAATCCGGATAATGTAAACAATTTCAAAAAAACGGCTTGCATTTTATTCGGGACTGTGCTATTATATCTCTGCTCTTGAGCGATGGGATTATAGCTCAGTTGGCTAGAGCGCCACGTTGACATCGTGGAGGTCATAGGTTCGAGCCCTACTAATCCCACCAATGCAACCCTGATTCTGAAAAGGACCGG
>JAFYDF010000067.1 GCA_017544935.1 Clostridia bacterium | reverse complement strand
TGGTAATGCAAGGTAACTCTTAAACCCCGCATATGAGAAGGGGATAGCAATATATAAAAAGTTAAGAAATACCCGTCATTACCTTGCATCATCAAGGAAATCAAATGGTTGAGAAAATAATAGAACGAAAATTCGTTGACGAGGCAAAGGCCGCTGGCGGATGGGCGCCCAAGTTCACTTCTCCCGGCACTGATGGAATGCCGGACAGGATCCTGCTGATGCCCGGAGGCAAAATCGCCTTCGTGGAGGTCAAGGCTCCCGGGAAAAAGCCGCGCCCCTTGCAACTGATGAGGCATGCGGCCTTGCGGCGGCTGGGATTCAAGGTGTTCGTCCTTGACGACCAGAAGCAGATACAAAGCATAATCACGGAGGTGATGGCATGATCTTCATTCCTCACGGCTATCAGGCCCATGCGATCAGGTTCATTGAAGAGCATCCCGTGTCCGCGATCTTCCTTCAGATGGGGCTTGGCAAGAGCGTGATCGCCCTGACGGCCATTGCCGACCTGCTGTTCGACAGCTTCGTAATATCCCGCGTCCTCGTCATCGCCCCGCTGAGAGTGGCGAAGGACACGTGGCCGTCGGAGATCGTCAAGTGGGACCACCTTTCATCCCTGACGTTCGCCGTGGCCGTCGGGACGCCTGCTGAACGGGAGGCGGCGGTAGAGGCCCGCGCGGACATCACCATCATCAACAGGGAAAACGTGCAGTGGCTTGCCGAAGAATGCCACGCGCCATTCGATTTCGACATGATCGTCGTTGACGAGCTGTCGTCATTCAAAAGCCACACATCAAAGCGCTTCAAGGCGCTCATGAAAAAGCGCAGGAGCACGCAGCGCATGGTCGGCCTGACTGGAACTCCCAGCTCCAACGGGCTGATGGACCTGTGGGCGGAGTTCAAGCTGCTGGACATGGGCAAGAGGCTTGGCTGGGGCATCACGCGGTTCAGGGACGAGTTTTTCCTGCCTGACAAGAGAAACGGCAATATCGTCTATTCCTACAAGCCGAGGAAGCATGCCGAAGAGGGGATCTACGAGCGCATTGGGGACATCACCATGTCGATGAAGGCCACCGACCATCTGGCCATGCCGGAGCTCGTGCTGACCCGCAGGGAGGTGATCCTGTCGAAGGCGGAAGCGGCAAGGTACGATGAACTGAAGAGGAACCTCGTCCTTGATGACGGAAACAACTGCGTGACGGCATCCAATGCCACGTCCCTGTCGAACAAGCTGGCTCAGATGGCGAACGGAGCCGTGTATGACGACGCCGGGTGCATCCTTCCCATCCACGACCGCAAGCTTGACGCCCTTGAGGACATCATAGAGGAGGCGAACGGCAGGACGGTGCTGGTGGCGTACTGGTTTAGGCATGACCTCGCGCGCATCAGCAGGAAGTTCGAGGTTAGGGACATCAAGACGCCGGAGGACATCGCGGACTGGAACGCCGGAAGGATACCGGTCGCGTGCATCCACCCCGCATCGGCCGGGCATGGGCTGAACCTCCAGGCAGGCGGATCTCTGCTGGTATGGTTCGGGGTGACATGGTCCCTGGAACTATACCAGCAGACTAATGCCAGGCTGTGGAGACAGGGCCAGAAATCCGGGACGGTCGTTATCACGCACATACTGGCGAAAGACACGATAGACGAAAGGATAATGGATGCGCTTGACCGCAAGGACGTGGCCCAGAGCGCCCTTATCGACGCAGTGAAGGCATCCCTGTAGGAGGGCGGCATGAGAAAGAAGCACAGGAATCCCGATACGCTAGCGTCCATGCGGAAGAGGGGAGACATAGGCGCCGCTGAGTTTGAGGCGGGACGCAGATTTCAGGAGGATTTCACGTCCGCCGGCTACGGCGGCATGAGGGGAATAGACTACGAAAAGGTCGGCGGCGGGACGAGCAGCGCATCCCCAACGGAGATCGCCGTGATGAACGGCTCCCGCGTCCGCTTCGTCATGGAAAGGCTTGGCGGCATGGACTGCGTCCTGGGCAGGGCCGCATGGAACGTGTTGGGAATAGGGCAGAGCGTAACTGAATGGGCCGCATCCGAAGGCTTCGATGTGCGGGAGGCGAAAGGTGCGCTGCTGGGAGCGATTTCCCTGCTGACGAAAGCCTACGGGTACGCATGATCAGAGCGTTTTTATTGCAGCCAATTATCAGGCAGTTTGCGACTGGTATGAAAAACGCGCAGAATTTCCACGTCCCCATTTTTGACACGGTAGGGAATGGCATAAGGAAAATGTCCAAGGACAAGCTCGCGAGTCCCATATACGCGTCCTGGTCGACCAAGATCAGGGAATTGCGCCAGCAGTTCGGTTTGTTCCCGGACATTGGCATACAAGGCGCGGGCTGTCGATGGACTTTCTTCAGACAGATATGCGATCTCGTTATCCAGGT
>JAFYDF010000066.1 GCA_017544935.1 Clostridia bacterium | reverse complement strand
TTCGATATCGATTCCGCCGATCGCATCCACAAGCTCGGTCATCAGCGCATAATTGACCGCTACATACCCGTCAACATGTACGCCAAATTCCTTCTCCAGCGTTTCAATCAGAAGATCCGGGCCACCGTATGCATAGGCTGCGTTCAGGCGGTTGTGACCGTGGCGCGGGATCTTGACATAAGTATCGCGCATGAATGAGATCAGGCGCAGTTCGCCGGTTCGCGCGTTCAGCGAAGCCAGCAGCATGGTATCACTGCGGCCAGTAATCGCGTCGCTCGGATTGTCTATGCCAAGCAGGAGCAGATGGTATATGCCTGTCCTGCCTACCGCAGGCTCTTCGTAGTCATCCGGAAGAACGACATATTCGGCATCACTGTTTTCGGTCTGATAGAGTTCCCACAAGATCTGTGTGACCTCTTCATTCGTCAGCGGCGTTTCCTCGGCAGCAGCAGGAAAAACCAGCAGCAGCATCAGTACTGCTGCGCTTATCCAGCACAAGAAACGCAATGTCCGCGCTTTCACTGTCTCCTCCTCATTCTTCCAGGAATGCCACAAATTATATTATATCAAATAATTTCCCGTGTCGCAATTGCGCAAAAAGGTTCCTCAAAATGGTAGAATTTCAGAAGCTTTCGGGCACAATTCAGGATTGGTTTCACAGATAGTGTATTGATATTGATTACAGCAGTTTGATTGCGAAAGGGCATCAAGAGTCTGCAAAAGAAGCATCTTCACAATTCTGTTTCCATAGTGTATGATGGCATTGAAATAGTGAAACAACTGGAATTTTTTGAATTCCCATATGCAGGAGGAACGCAAATGGTTCGGCATCAGAGTAATTCTGTAAGTGGCCTGAATATCGCCTATATCGGCGGGGGATCAAGAGGATGGGCCTGGGGGTTCATGACAGATATTGCCTGCGATGAACAAATCTCCGGTACAGTCAGGCTCTACGATATCGACCATGAAGCGGCGCAGCGCAACAAAACCATCGGTGAAAAGATCAGTGCGCATCCGGACGCGAAATCACATTGGAACTTTGAAATGGCTGACAATCTGAAAACTGCTCTGACCGGTGCAGACTTCGTTGTGATCTCCATCCTCCCCGGAACATTCCGGGAAATGCGGAGCGATGTGCATCTTCCCGAACGCGTAGGCGTATATCAGCCGGTTGGTGATACGGTTGGTCCAGGCGGTTTCATGCGTGCTATGCGTACGGTTCCCATGTTTGTAGAGATCGGACAGGCGATCCGCGATTATGCACCTGACGCCTGGGTCATCAATTACACAAACCCCATGACTCTGTGTATACGCACTCTCTATGAGGTGTTCCCGCAGATCAAGGCCTTCGGATGCTGCCATGAGGTATTCGGCACACAGCATCTGCTCACCGTAATGCTCGAGGATGCAGGCATCGCAAAGGGTGTTAAGCGGCAGGATATCTATACAACAGTAGTTGGCATCAATCACTTCACCTGGTTTACCCGCGCTTCCTGGAAAGGTATGGACCTGATGCCTCTCTATGCTGAGTTCGCAAAAAAGTATGCGGGCGGCTATACAAAAGGTCTGGACAACAACTGGATGAACAACTCTTTCGCCTGTGCACACCGGGTGAAGTTTGATCTTTTCAATCGTTACGGCGCAATTGCGGCAGCAGGAGACAGGCATCTGGCAGAGTTCATGCCTCCCTGGTATACACGCAACCCGGAAACGGTAAAAGAGTGGCTTTTTGCGCTGACATCGGTGGATTGGCGGGAAGCAGACCTGAGAGCACGTCTCAAGCGTTCAGATGACTTGATTTCCGGTGCGGAAAGCATTTCCCTCAAGACTTCCGGAGAAGAAGGGCATCTGCTAATAAAAGCATTGCTTGGGTTGGGTGACCTGATAAGCAACGTAAACATTCCCAACATGGGACAGATTGAAAATCTGCCTAAAGGATCTGTGGTAGAAGCAAACGCGCTGTTTGGCTATGATCGTATCGAGCCCATCCATGCGGGAAAGATCCCTGAAAACATCCTGCCACTGATAGCACGCCATGTATATAATCAGGAGAACACGCTGCGCGCCGCTATGACCTGCGACCGCAAGCTGGCTTTCACGACCTTTATGAACGATCCGCAGATGGGTGCAGTCACTCCTGCAGACGGCGAAGCACTGTTCAAAGATATGCTGGTGAATCAGCGCAGTTATCTGCCTACCGCCTGGTTTGAATAAGATCATTGCGGTTATCTCTAACCAATCGGGCTCAAGCAAGTAGTTTATTATTTCATACACGATTTGATTTGCTCCTTTTATGGACGGCAGAAGCAGAGAAACTGCCGCGTAAAGGGAGCATATCTATTATTTTACTAATTTTTCTATAGATATATGCAATAAAAAAAGAGACCGTGAGTGTTCACGGTCCCTCTCGTATTGTGTTCGGTTATCAGATCAGCTTCGTGCCGCAGTTCGGGCAGAAGTTGCCGGGATTGTCACCCAGCTTCGTGCCGCAGTTCGGGCAGAAAGCGGGCTTGGCCGGCTCTTCAGGGCGCGGGCTGCCGCACTCGGAGCAGAAGTTGCCGGTATTGCCGCTGTGGCCGTTCACGCAGGTCCAGGAACCATCATTCGCGGGAGCAGGCTCTACAGTGCCAACAACCTGAGCGGGCTCTGCGATCTCAAAGCGGAGGACGCTGTATACGCCATCAGCATATACCAGAGCGACAGTGCCGTCATAGCTCAGATAGATGGAACGATACTGGTTCGTATAGGGCAGCAGATAGTTGCCGTAGATGTCGATGATCGCCTTTTCCTTGTTGGCGTTGGTGGCGACAAAGGCGCGGCAGCCGCTGGATGTCGGGAATTCAACTTCCGCGAAATGCTCCGGCAGTTCGCCTACAGCAGCGCTCAGCACGATGATGGTGCCGTCCAGGTTCTTGACCTCAGCAAACGTCGCGCGGTCACGGACGATATTGCTCGCATAGACGAAGTCACAGGTCTCATTGCCCTGTGCATCGACAAAGCCGAACTTGCCGTCACGTACAGCACTCGCATAACCATAGACGATGGGCTTCTCATAGGAATAACCCAGTTCATCGTAGATCGGCGGGATCACTTCATGACCTTCGTCATCGATAACGCCGTACTTGCCATCATAGCGTACCTGAGCATAGCCATTGACGAAAGCGCGCACGGTGGTATACGGACGTGCGACCGTGAAGGCCACATTGCCCTGCAGGTCATATACGGTGGTGTCCACGAGCAGATACGGATCTTCAACTTCATCCATGCTCAGCGTGCACTCGGGCACGAAAGCCGTCTGGCCACTGCCAACATGCGTATAGACCGTGCCGTTGGTTACACGTGCGGTGTTATACTCATTGCTGTAATCACTCTGTACCGGTGAAGGCTGCATGTTCTTGTTATAGAAGGTCTTTACCTTGGATGTGTTGGTGACCATGAGATAGGCACCAAAGGCACGGTCATAGCCGCCATAGCAGTCGGAACGCGCCAGCGTACCGGCATACTCACCGTCAAAGTAATAGTCAACGGTGTCAACGCGGAAGAACAGCTTCTCATTCGTCGAATAATTGGTGAAGGTGTAGTCCTTGTCGTCCGCATTACTGGGCGTCAGGGTGATTCCGGACTGCCAGCGATCGGAAATGATTTCGACATCGGCATACTTGGGCGGTACGATCACGCGGCCGGTCTTGGCATCGATCAGGCCGGTATCATGGACGCCGTCAGCGGACTCCACTTCAACCTTGTAGTAGTTGTCACGCGAATTCATGGAAGTATATCCCGCGCTCTCGGAAACGATCTCGTTGCCGAACTCGTCCATCAGGCAGTAGTAGTTCGAGCCTCTCTTGTAATAGCTGATGGTCTTTGCGCTCTTATGCAGGTCAAACCCACGGGCGTCCTCAGGCAGTACCATGACTTCCACATCGGCCATTGCGGCAGGCATTACGGCGCACAGGAGAGCCATAGCCAGCAGCAGGGCAACAATACGAAGTTTCATATCGGTTGGTTCCTCCTCAAAAGAATTGAAATTTTGCCTGTCCATTATAGCGTTTTTTCTTTGAATAATCAAGGAAAGGCATTGTGAATTATAATGTAAATCTGATATAATTCAGCCTTGAAGAGGCGAGAAAACAACAGGGGGGAATGCGGATGCGTAAAGCGGTCTTCCTGATCGTTCTGATTCTTGCATTGCTTGCATGTGCACAGGCGCAGGACATCAGGATTGTGATTAGCAGCGATCTGCATTATCTTTCGCCCGATCTCATCGAAGATGAAGCGCTGCTGCGGCGCGTCGTATATGCTTCGGACAGTAAGCTGACACACTATACATCCGTCATTTCAGAAGCGTTCGCCGACGAAGTTGCTGCAATGCATCCGGATGCAGTCATACTCAGCGGTGACCTGACCTTCAGCGGCGCCTTTGAAAGTCATGATGGCCTAATCAGGCTGCTTTCCCCGCTGCAGGAAAGCGGGATTCCCGTTCTCGCGCTGTCCGGCAACCATGACGCACCTGGAACTGCGTACCGCTTTGCTGACGGCGTCACCACAGAGATCCCGGGTATGACAGACGAAGACTTCCATGCCGCGTATTATGCTTTCGGTCCGGAAGCCGCGCTCTCTCGGGATACTGTCTCCTTCAGTTATATATATGCCCTAAACGAGAAGCTTTGGATACTGCTGATCGATGTCAATACCAATGGTTCGCCAAACCATATCCGTGAAGAAACGCTTGCCTGGGTTGAAAGTCAGTTAGCCGCTGCGCGTGAAAATGGAGCAGCTGTCATTTCCGTCACACATCAGACGCTTCTGAACCAGGATCCGCTGTATGGGCATCTCTACCAGTTTGAAAATGCCAGAGAGCTGCTTGCGCTGCTGCAGAAATACGGTGTGCGCCTGCACCTGAGCGGGCACATGCATATGCAGCACATCACTGCTTCGGGAGAGCTCCATGAAATTGCATCCTCAGCGCTTTCCGTCTGGCCATGCCAGTACGGTGTCATCACGATTCGAGAGGACGGAAGTATGCACTACGAGGCACAACCCGTGGATGTGGGGTCATGGGCGCATGCGCATGGGGTTACAAACGAAGAGCTGCTGGACTTTGCGAAATATTCTGAGAACTCTTTCAACAGTGATTCCCGCCGTGCTTCAACGATCAGTGTTTATGGCAGTGCTGCGAACAAGGCAGAGCAGCGGCTCATGCTTGAATATAAAGTGATTTTCAATGCCGAAATGTTCT
>JAFYDF010000007.1 GCA_017544935.1 Clostridia bacterium | reverse complement strand
CTGGAACTTTATTGCAGGCATAGGTAACTGGCGCTTTATCGGGCTGAATAACTTCCGTGATCTGTGGACAGATAAATGGTTCAGGGCTGCTCTCAGGCAAACGGCTCTTTATACTGTAGTCACTGTGCCGGTGGGTATGGCATTGGCAGTTGTACTGGCAGCTGCTATCGACCGCTTTTGCCATCCGCGGCTGGCAAACGGTGTACGCATAGCCATGTATATGCCCCATATCTGCAACATCGTCGCTACTTCAGCCATTTGGATCGCTTTGTATTCCAGCTACGGTCCTTTCACGCAACTGATGCGTACACTGGGATGGCAGAGCCCGCCGCGTTTCCTGGCAAATTACGACTGGGCGCTGCCTGCCGTAATGCTTGTAGGTATATGGAGCGGCCTGGGCTATCGTGTGTTCATTTACAGTGCGGCTATTCAGGGCTTACCTTCCGATCTGTATGAAGCGGCCGATATTGATGGCGCGAGCGGCGTGCAGAAGTTTTTCCGCATTACTGTACCGCTGCTGCGTCCGACAACATTCTTCCTGACCATTACGGGAATTATCGGCAGCTTCAAGGTGTTCGGTACCGTCAATGTCATGACCGGCGGCGGACCGGGCTATTCAACTTATACGCTGGTCTATTACATTTACAAAACGGCTTTCTCATACTACCGCATGGGATATGCATCCTCAGTGGCAGTGGTACTGTTTGTGATTCTGCTGATTATTACACTGTATCAGTGGAACCATAATGAGAAGAAAGACTGAGGGGAGGGAGATACAGATGACAAACACTATCAAACCGACCGCTCGTCACAGCCGTATCAAAACAACACGGAAAGTTGTCAATTTTGTCTTTACCATACTGATCCTGCTGTTTGCGCTGATAATGGTATCGCCCTTTTTCTGGATGATATCAGCTTCCTTCAAACAGCAGCGTGATGTGCTGACGGTGCCCATCCAGTGGATCCCCAAATATTGGTATCCGGATAATTATCTCCGTGTACTGGGTGTCAATATTGGTAAGGCTACCAATTATCACTTCCTGCTGGCTTACTGGAATTCGATCAAGGTGGCTGTGATCAATACATTTATTGCTGTGGGTACGGCAAGCCTGGCTGGTTATGCCTTTGCAAAACTGCGTTTCCGCGGCAGCCGCGTATTGTTCCTGCTGTTCTTGTCGCAGATGATGATTCCTTCACAACTGACATTGATTCCTCGTTTTGTTATCTTTACAGAACTGGGACTGACTAATACACATTTGCCCATTATACTTCCGAAACTGATTGCAGTATCTGCAGTTTTCATGATGCCTCAAGCTTTTAAGAGCGTTCCGGATGAGCTCCGTGAGAGTGCGCGAATCGATGGTGCAGGGGAATACCGCACATGGTTCTCCATTATGATGCCTATGGTTTTCCCGACTGTCGGCGCTTTAGTCACAGTACAGTTCCTGGATTCCTGGAACAGTTACCTGGATCCTTTGCTTTTCCTTTCTCACTGGAAGCTTCGCACTCTACCGGTAGCTATGAACCAGTTTATTGACGAAGAGGGCACCAAATATAACCTGACGATGGCAGCGTGCTGCCTGAGCGTTATACCGGTGTTCCTGGTATTCCTCTTTGGCCAGAAGTTCTTTATCAAGGGACTGATTACCGGCTCGGTCAAGGGATAAAAAGAATAGCTCCAAAGGCCGAAGACGATTAGGGAAATAGAAGACCTGTGTATCTGCACCATAGTGCAGGCGACAAAAAATACACTGCAGCCCAATTGCTGGACTGCAGTTTTTGCTTGCGGAAATGGCTCTGCCGATACCCTGGCTGATAGGCTTTCTGTGAATACCTGGATGATATACCGGTGCTCCTGGATCATTCATTATACCATTGGCGCAGGTTTTCCCAGATTTCACGGTAGTAGGGAGCATCATCTGCAGTGAGCGCAGCCTGTAGTTCTTCCAAGGTACGCGTGTCATTCAGACATGCGGTCACCAGCGGCGAGAATAGCTTGCCTTCCTGGGCGAAAATTTCGGGCAGCAGCGCAGAGAAATCATTTGTATTACGCTCTATGATCCAAGAAACAAGCGCTACAGCATCTGTCATCTGCCTGTAAGGGGAGGATGTGCGTTCGTAATCATCAGGATATCCCTGGATACCATTGTAAGCACGGTGATGCCCCCAGGCAACATCAGCACAGCGACACAGGCTTGAGTAGCGGGAAAGCGTATCGCGGCCGGCCAGCGGATGCAGCTGATACATGCGATATTCATTCTGGAATAGATCTCTTGTCCGTACTTGCGGAAGGCTTGTCTGATGCAGACCATGATCATAGAACAAGGCACAGTCCTGTGCATAGTCAAGCACGACCGATTCCTTTTCCTCTGGTGCGGCCTGGTGAATGAAGGGGATATCGTCAAAGAATGCAGGATCAGTCCGAAGAAGTGCTTTGCACAGGCATTGTAAAAGGACCTTAGCACGGCAGGCGCGGATATAGAGGTCACCATGCAAGCGCATGATCAGATGCAGTGCCAGATCACGATAAGGAGGCACACCATCAGTTTCAAAGTAATCAGTAAAGACCAGTGAGATGGTGAAGTAAAAAGTTTCACTCAGTTTCTCACGAGGATAGGTCATGAGATGACGCTCCATTTTTTCATATGCATGGGATAGAAATACACGCCGCTCATGGTCCTCGAGAAATTCAGGGTGCTGCCTGAGCAGTTCGCCATAGCGCAGCGGCAGCTGCCCGCAGCCGTACAGTCCGGATATGTCATACTGATCCCATGGCGTATCTTCGATCAGCTTTTCCATCCGGCTAAGCGTTGTGCTTATATCCACATAGCCGCAATTGTACTCCATCTCATAATACGGCCATAACCAGCGTACGCTGGGATTGCCTGACAGCTGTTCCGGCTTGAATACTTCATAGCAGCTGTCCAGTACCAGCGAAAGCTCTTCCTGCGTCAGATTACCGCGGGAGAGAGAACTGCGGTTAGCGCTCATCTGCTGATGAACGCTGCGCAGATAACGATCCCATGGCAGTCCGGGTGCTATCTCCCTGTAATGCGGATCGCGAATAATCTGCAGCGCTTTCCCGCTGGCAGCGATTTTTCGTTTGTGATCCCGTACGCATAAGGCGATATTGGCGATGGAGCGGAGAATATATCCCTGTGTCTCTTCATCGCCGATTTCTTCAAAATGACGAAAATATGATGCAGCTTCGGCAAATACCATCTCATTTTCAAAATAGAAGCTGCGTGCTGTGTCAAACTTAATACCCATGATTGCACGCCGCTGGTAGTATAATCCCATGCCCAGCTTGTATAATTCACGGATGATGGCGTTCCGGTCATGGCGTACGCGGTAAAGACTGAGCAGCGCATCATGGATGATTACATAAACACCGGGGTCAAGATTGATTTTCCAGTCGAGCAACGCGTCAGCAAAAGCATTCAGCTCATCCAGTGTCTGTTGTGATGCGCTGTGGAGAGCATCCAGTGTTGGGAACAGGTTTTCATTGAGAAGCTGTGTATTCCGCTGCTTAAGCTCAGCAATACGCGCGTTGGCACGTACACGGTCTTCATACCATTGTTCGAATGAAGTCTGTACATCCCGGGCGTAATCGCTTAATTCAACTGCCTCGCTTACATTGCGTATATATTCTTCCTGATAGGGCAGCAAACTGTTCCCTCCTTTCGCTCGAACTGGTTACAGGGCACGCAGTACCTGCATCAGCGCCTGGATATCAATGGGCTTCGCAATATGCCCATTCATACCTGCCGCAGCAGCGCGGGCTATATCTTCGGCAAAGGTATTTGCTGTCATGGCATAAATGGGAATTTGCAGCGCGTCTGCCTGCCCGCTGGCACGGATGGCGCGCGCAGCAGTATAGCCATCCATTATCGGCATTTGTATGTCCATCAGAATCAACTGATAATACCCTGCACCGCTGGCGGTATAGCGGTCGAGCGCTTGTTGACCATTTTCGGCAGTATCGATTTCGGCGTTTGTCATGGACAGAATCTCGCGTGCGATCTCGGTGTTGATCAGATTGTCTTCCACCAGCAGAATGTGCCGTCCTGTCAGATCAGGCATGGCGGGACCGCCTAAGGATTCATGATTTTCATCCATAACACTAATCAAACCAGTAATTAACGATTTGCGGAAAAAGGGCAGAGCCAGGAAGCCACGTACTCCGCAGCGGTTGGCCTCATATTCAATACGTTCCCAGTTTTCTTCATTGGCCAGCAGCAATGGCAACTGCGGGTATGCATGGTGCAGATAAGCTGCCACATCCAGTGCACGGCTGCCGTCAGACTGCTTTTGACCTATGACAGCCAGCGCAAAAGTCTCGCCCCGATAACCGGCTTCGGTCAGGGCCGACAGCGCTTCAGTAGCATTTGCGACAAGCATTGGCTTTGCTTCAAGATCTTTCAGGTAACGTTCATAGAGGAGACGCAGCTTTTCGTCTGCTTCAATGATCAGGATCTGGCTTCCGCGCAGACGGCTGGCATTCGGCTGCAGGCGTTCATATACTAACGGTACACTGACCGTTACAGTGGTTCCGGCACCGAGGGCGCTTTCAACACTGACCTCGCCACCCATGGCGTCCACCAGCTTTTTAACGATACTCATGCCAAGACCGGTACCCTCGATACGCGACACCGTGGAGTTGTTCACTCTTTCAAAGGGCTCGAATATCCGTTGCACGAATTCCTGACTCATGCCGATACCGTTGTCTTGACACACAAAGATCAGGTGACATAGGTTACCGTCCGTCTTTTCACTGACCTGCAGTGTTACTCGGCCACCGTCTTCTGTATACTTTATAGCGTTGTTGACAATGTTGACGATCACCTGCCGCAGCCTCAGCGGATCACCGTAAAAACTTTCTACTTCAATGTCATTGGCAATCAGCTGCCAGGCATGATGCTTCTGATCAGCCAATGGCCGTACGATTATAGTGATATCATGTAATAGATCACTCAACGAAAAGCGTTCAGAGGCCAGTTTCATTCGGCCGG
>JAFYDF010000065.1 GCA_017544935.1 Clostridia bacterium | reverse complement strand
GTGGCCCGGTAGTTCAGTTGGTTAGAACGCCAGCCTGTCACGCTGGAGGTCATGGGTTCGAGCCCCATTCGGGTCGCCACTATATTTGCCTCGATAGCTCAGTTGGTAGAGCAGCAGACTGAAAATTTGCGTGTCACTGGTTCGACTCCGGTTCGAGGCACCATTGCGGTAGTAGCTCAGTTGGTAGAGCGCAACCTTGCCAAGGTTGAGGTCGCGAGTCCGAGCCTCGTCTACCGCTCCATTTTTTCAGGGGGCAACCCCTGTGGCGCCGTAGCCAAGTGGTAAGGCGAAGGTCTGCAAAACCTTTATTCTCCGGTCCGAATCCGGACGGCGCCTCCATTAAACAAACCGCAGGTGAAAACCTGCGGTTTGTTTTTTTATAGTGTTGTCTGGCCTACGGCTTCACGCCATGCCGAAAGAAAGACCGGATAGGAGGAATACCTTTTCTCACGCTCAGCACTGCACGCGCGGACTGCGACTTTATACAGCGCCTGCCCTGCCGTCCAGTCCTGGGCTTCACGGCTGTGATGCTCTGCCAGGAAGAAAAACGCAAGTGCACCCATTGCGTACTCGACCGTCAGGCCGTCCAGAACCGCCCCCTGCACATACTCCTCAGGCGCCAGATAATCCGGGGATGCGAACAGGCGTCCGCGGTCATTGATCGCCGGCAGGAATCTGTATCGGTCGATATCGCAGATTCTGACTATACCGGTATCAAAGTCAGCAAGCAGTCCGTCTTCCTTGACATTCGCCGCAAGAAATCCCTCTGATAATGCAAATGCATGAAAATCAAAAAGTGTATCCAGCATGCGCAGCCGTGAGATCAGAGGCTGATGCGCCAGTCTGCGCTGGGCGGACCGCGTCTGCAGGCTTTCCCCCGGCTCCCACCGGAACAGCGCAGCATACCCGTCTCCTATTGCGCCATGCCCCTGCAGCCGGATCAGTGCGGGATGCGGATACAGTTTTTCATATACGGGCATGGCTTCACATAGCCGCACGGCATTCTCCAGCGGCGGCAGTACAGCGTCTGCCAGCGGCGCGCCGGCAAAGCGTACGAGCAAACGCCCGTACTGCATGCTTTCCACGCCAAAGCTGATCATGCCGGTATAGCGCTGAGGCTGCACGGAAAAAGGCCGTCCATACTGCAGCACAAAGCTGAAATCGTACGGCTGTGTCAGTTCGACCGGCTGTCCGAAAACATCCTGGATCATTCTTCCACTCCCATGCATCCCATCTTCGATGAATAACCCTGAAGGAATACACCTACAGGCTAAAATTGCATGACCTACTTTCGGGTTACCATTCTGCCTTATGCACGGCAATTCTGAATCAGAAGCAAGCCGTGCTGTCCGACTCATTTCTGAGCAGTCTACTCTAAGTTATTTATGAATCCAGCCAACCGCGCCGCGCAGGCTGACGAGATACCAGTCTTCCTCTTCTTTCAGGATGGGAAGCCTGCTGTCTTTATCAAGCAGAGCAATCTTTGGTGCACTGATATCGTCCCAGGCATAGACTGTTACTTTCTTTTCGGTCACATACCAGGCCGGATTAATGAAAATATAATCTGAATTGATCCAGCCGCAGGGCGAGTCCTCTGAGTCACCAAGAGTGCAGTAAACAAACCCATTTTCTTCCTTTGGACCTTCCGGCAGATCTGCGCCTACCACAATAGGCAGATCCCCATAATTCAGGGTTTTCACCGTTTTCGCAGACGTATTGGGCTTCTCCCGCAGCGTGAGCGTTTCACAAAGCACTACGGCCGGATACCCGATCTGCTGCCCGGGTTCACAGGGCGGTATGATCTCCGCGCAAGCTGCTCCAATGCATCCAATTACAAGAACCATTACTGTCAGGATCGTCAACCAACTATATTTTTTCATACAAGCATCTCCTTCTTGTTTGTTCTACAATAATACGATCGCTCCGGTCATTTTGTTCCCCATATATAATCGAAATATCAGGAACGACACCCCAAATCCTTTCACATCATATATTTTTTCAGCCATAGTATAACACAGCCAGCATGATCATGCATGCAAGCCATCCGGCAATAAACATGAACAAATGCTTCTTCTCGGCATGCACCGCTATGAACTCCCGTATCAGTGCGCTCGGCCAGTAATAGAAAGCCACATGGCTCCCGACGCCGGTACATTTGAGCCCGATCTTCCGGCAGTATCTCAGAGCCCTGTACACGTGATAGTTGCTGGTAACAAGCACTGTATATTTCCGGCCTTCCTGCGCATCGATGATCTCTTTGGAATACTTGAGATTCTCAAGTGTCGTCGTCGAACGGTTTTCCAGAATGATCTTGTCTGCGGGGATTCCCTTGTCCATCAGGTATTTTGCCATTGCTTCCGCTTCGGAAACTGTCTCATCACTTCCCTGGCCTCCGGAAGGAATAAGCATAGGCGGTGTCGGATCCTTGCGATAGACTTCGATTGCCTTATCCAGTCTGTCTGAAAGGAGTTTTGACACACGGTCACCATGCAGCAAGCCTGCGCCATGAATGATCACATAGTCAAAGTCCTTTTTGCGGGGAATGATCTGCAGGAAAACACAGTAGATCATGAACACCACAAACGCCATGGAAACATAGATCACCGATACGCTGAAGAAAGCACTTAGGCGGGTGATATTGATCAGGGAACCTGCGCTGTCCCATTCCTTGCCTGCGATCTCGGGTATGAGAAAAGCAATGAATGTTGCCAGTTCGCCGATCAGAATAATAATGCCGAGGATCAACGAGAGGAGATTGGAAAGGCTATGCCCTTCCCGCCTGATCATCAGTATCCCGTTGATGATCAGGAAGAACGGCACGATCAGCAGAACAGCAAATACTATATTGACAAGTAAAAGAATGGCTATTCCCTGGTCTTCGCCAAAGAGAGTTGAAAGCGCTATGACCGATAATACGATCGCCACAAAAAGGATATAGCAGTTCCGATATCTGCTTCTTTCCTTCTCCATTGCGATCCCCAGCGCAATCCAGCTCAGTATGGTCAGTCCCCAGATAATGTAATACAGCATGTATTCTTCTCCGCGTTCTACTGTGATGGTATTTATGACAGGATCTGCCCCATGTCGTGTCCTCTCTGCAATCCATATAATATTTTACAACTTTTTCCATGGTTGTTTCAATACCTGCATCTGTGAACCTGCTTCATTCTATCATTTTTCCTGTCGTTCCATTTACTGAAAAATCCTCATACATCGCTTGCGAAGCTCCGCAGGATTTGATAGTATAAGAAGAAAGATAAGCTGCTTATAGGAGAAGAAGACCATGGAATTCGGAATGCCCTTCCTGCTGGAAAATCCCGGGATCGAAGATGCCGCGCAGCTTGCAGCAGAGCTGAAACTGGATTTTGTTGAACTGAACATGAGCTTTCCCGCATGCAGTCTGGACCGTATGGATAAAGGATTGTTGAACAGCCTTCAGGAAAAATACGGAATCTATTTCACCTTTCATCTGCATGAGGAGATGGCGCCCTGTTCATTTTCACCGTACGTACGTGATGCCTGGATGCGTGAAGCCAGGGATGCCATCCTGCTTGCCCGCGCTTCGCACATCCCGAACGTCAATGTACACTGGCCGAAAGGCGTATATATAACGCTGCCCGATCATGTCGATTATGTTTTTGCCCGTTATTCTGAAGAATACAGAAAAAACGCTTTAGCCTTCCGCTCTCTCTGTGAAGATGCCAGCCAGGGCGAAGTCCGCGTCTGCATAGAAAACACGACAGCTTGGAAACCCTTCCAGACGGACTGCATCGACATGCTGCTTGAGTCTCCCGTTTTCGGACTGACGCTGGATGTCGGGCATGATATCGTCGCAGGATACGCGGATGAATGGTTCTATGAAAAGCATTCCGGGCGCCTGAAGCACATGCATCTGCACGATGCAAAGCCCACGCAATGCCATATGCCCCTGGGTGCAGGCCAGCTGGATATTGCCGCACTGATTGCCAGGGCAGAAGCAGCCAAGGCCCGGGCAGTCATTGAGATCAAAACCATCCAGGCACTGCGTGACAGTGTCGTATATCTGCGTGACAGAGGGCTATTCAGCAAATGAGGCCCGGTTAGACAAGGAGTTGCTGCTTTCCATGATCCAGGATATAGCGCCTGACAAACTGGATAATGCATATTCTGCCCGGATCCCACGCCCGGAGGATCCCGTTCTGCTCTTCGATGAAAGCGGGAAGCTTTATGTCAAGGCACAGGACGCCAGGCTGTACTTTACGACTGCCGCCGATTTTCCGGATGCCAGTCATATATACCTTTTCGCAATCAATGATACCTGGTACTTTCTTGCCCCTCAGACGGCAAAATGCGATCTTCCGGGTTATGAATACAGAGGCATACGCGAACTTCGCGACCTTGGCCAGGGCAGGGAGCTGTTTGCCGCTTTCACAGCATATCATCTGTGGAAATGGTACACCGATAACAGGTTCTGCGGAAAATGTGGAGGCATCAACGGTTTCCACCCAGCAGAACGCGCGCTTCAGTGCACGAAGTGCGGACAGCTGGTCTATCCGCGGATCAATCCCGCTGTGATCATCGGAGTAATCAAAGGCGACTGTCTGCTGATCACGCGGTACAGGACCGGCTATGCGCACAATGCGCTAGTGGCCGGGTTTGCGGAGATCGGCGAGACGCTGGAAGAGACCGTCCGGCGGGAAGTAATGGAAGAAACAAGTGTCAGCGTCAGAAATATCCGGTACTATAAATCCCAGCCCTGGGGTATGGCCCAGGACCTGCTGATGGGCTTCTACTGTGATGCGGAAGACGATGCAGTGATCCACATAGATGAGAATGAGCTGAAATACGCGGAGTGGGTCAGGCGGGATGATATTGTCCTGCAGCCGAATGACCTGAGTCTGACAAACGATATGATGAAACAGTTCAAGCAGAACAACACTGCAGCATTCGCATAAGCCTTTCCCCCAGTTTATTCTGTCCGTACAGTCTGTGATTTGAAAGGAGCAGGCCAATGAAGATCACCAACCTTACTCTTTACAAAGTCCCACCGCGCTGGCTTTTTTTGAAGATCGATACAGATGAGGGCATATCAGGCTGGGGTGAGCCTGTCATTGAAGGCCGCGCAGACACAGTGCGCACTGCCGTCGAGGAATTCAGGCAGAACCTGATCGGCCGCGACCCCGGCCGCATTGAAGATCTCTGGCAGGAAATGTACCGCACGGGGTTCTACCGCGGCGGTCCGGAAGTCATGAGCGCTATTGCGGGAATCGATCAGGCACTATGGGATATCAAGGGCAAGGCGCTGGGCGTCCCCGTATATGAACTGCTCGGCGGCGCCTGCCGTGACACCCTGAAGGTATACCGCTGGATCGGCGGCGATCGGCCATCCGATGTGGCACAGGCAGCACGCGAAGCAGCAGCTCAGGGGTATTCAGCCATCAAGATGAATGCTACCGAAGAAATGCATTATATTGACAGTTATGGGAAGATCGATGCTGTCTGCAAGCGTGTAGCCGCCATTCGGGACGCATTAGGCATGAAAATGGACATTGCCGTTGATTTCCACGGGCGGGTGCACAAGACCATGGCCAAGGTACTTGCCCGGGCGCTGGATGAATACCACCTGATGTTCATCGAGGAACCTGTATTGCCGCAGAACAATGAAGCCCTGCGCGAGATCGCCCGGGCAACTACTACACCCATAGCTACCGGCGAACGCATGTTCAGCCGTTGGGAGTTCAAGAATCTTCTTCAGGACGGCTACGTGGATATTATCCAGCCCGACCTTTCTCATGCCGGCGGCATCAGCGAATGCAAGAAGATCGCAGCCATGGCAGAGGCATATGATGTAGCTGTTGCTCCTCACTGTCCGCTCGGTCCCATCGCTCTCGGCGCATGTATCCAACTGGACATCTGCACACCCAATGTTTTCATCCAGGAGCAGAGTCTTGGGATCCACTACAATAAGGGCGGCGATCTTCTGGATTACTTGAAGGATCCATCGATCTACATCTACAAGGACGGATGTATCGAAGCAAAGACAGGTCCCGGGCTGGGTGTGGAAATCAACGAAGAATTCGTTCAAAAAGCCGCCGAAAACGCTTCAACCTGGAAGAACCCGGTCTGGCGTAATTTCGACGGCACCATTGCTGAATGGTAAAACAGCGACCTCATGTAACAGAGCCTGTTACTTGATTTGATTTTTACGGCAAGAAGGCCGGCATTCGCCGGCCTTCTTGTCACTTTTTCTTATTTCCCGCAAAGTACTATTGCATACTCTTTGTACAGGCGTTCAATCTGCTCGCTCACGACTGTGCTATCACCATACACCAGGTCAAGCAGTGCAGTGCGTGCAGTGACCATCTGATCGAGGAATCGGCGGGTCATCGCGATCACCTGACGGTCTTCCTTGCCAGCAGCCTTGTACAGTGCATTGACTTCCTTATCCAGCGCTATCTGCCACAGCTGCTGAGCGCGTGCCCATGCGTTGGCCACAGCTGCTCCACCTACGGCTTCACGCACCAGAGTCAGCGCGTTCTTTTCGACTGCCGCGTGCTTCGCGTCAAATACCATCGAATAGCGGATCTCATTGCCGTTCCGGTAGGTCACGATCCTGTCGCAGTTCGCGTAGGGTTCAAGGCCTTCTGTTACGCGGGCACCGGTCAGGCTGTCTTTCTGTGCATTCGTCGCGGTATGCTCGCCGCAGCACAGATCCGCACAGCGGTCCATGAGGCTCTCGGCGATCTTCTGGGCGACAGCATCCGGATTATTCGGGTACAACAGGTTCAGCTGCTTCTCATAGCTGCCCAGCCAGAGGTAATATGTCAGGCGCTCATTAATGACAATAACGCGCGCCGTGCCTTCTGCGGCTTCCAGATACTTCTCGTACTCGGCATCTACTGCTTCACGCCACATCGTGACGGCTTTCTGCCAGTCGCAGGTGACACCCTTATCCTTCTTCACCTCGGTCGCGGCTTCAATCGCAGCGTGCTCTGCGCATAGATGCAATGTATAATCTATGCCGTACTCACTGACTTTCGTGACTTCGCGCCAGCAGCTGTCACCAGTTCCGGGCAGTTTCAGCGTATCATCCGGGTTCGGCTGCTTTTCACTGGTTGGACTGTTAACCTCGTTGCTCTTGTATATAGTCTCCGCCCAGACACCCTGCGGATGCCACTTCGCCAGCGCGTGGTTTACAACACAGGTGGCATCTACATCAGCCTTCGTGACCTTATACTCATAGTAAACCGTCTTGCTTGCGTTGGGCGCGAGACCGGTGATCGTATCGATCAGGCTGCTGCCCGGAGCCAGGCTGTCATAGATCTCCACATCGACCGGGACTTCGCCCTCGTTCTTCACAGTGATCGCATAGCGGATAGTCTCGCCTTCAGTATAGTAACTATCATTGATCGGGTCATTGTCCTGGGCTTTACTGATGCTGATGTCAGACACGACGCCGAAGACCGGTTTGTACGGAGGAATCGGAGGCTCTTTTATCGTCGTGTCGTTCGGCTTCTTCGCACCGGTATACGCGTCCACAGGATTGCTGGTAATGAAATGCCAATCTCCCTTATAGTCCACATACTGTGAATATGCGATATTGGTCACGATGCCGTAGG
>JAFYDF010000006.1 GCA_017544935.1 Clostridia bacterium | reverse complement strand
TCAGGCGTGCTGCCTGGGATGTGGTACATTTCAACAGCGCCTCCGGTGTGTACGGCTGAATTGAATTTCTGCAGCTGCGTTGTTGTTGGTTTCGTCGTTCCCGTCAGGACAGGCACGCCGCAGCGTGCTGCCTCACCGACTGCATAGCCAAAGACATCCCACTCAAGATCCGTGCTTATCAGACGGTCAGTCTTGATCAGCATGGTTCCGTAACGGTTTTCGGTCACGTGCATTCCATAGTATGGCGCCTTGCCGAGAAAGCATGTGGCAAAACTCCCGTCAAAGTTTGTGCGTGCTCCGAGGACAGCATTGCAGTAAGGTATCTGGGAGCTTTCGAACCATGAACAGTGCTGGCCTATGGTCGGCCAGTAAGTCGCGGTCAGGTAGTTTGCGCAGGAGTGGGAAGTGAGCATGCCCATCTTCCTCAGCAGTTCAAACTCCTCGCGGTGCATGGCTTTATCGTGAAAGGCCGGGTCATCCTGGCGCACATCCTGCTGGCGGAACGAGCAGATATTGCACTGTTCCCAGCCATCAATAGGCGGCTGCTCAGGAAACGGAGACTTATCTGCAAAGGTAGGAACGGCAAAGTGCTCCCCATTTGCGACAAGCTCCCTAAGTTCTTCTATGGATATGCTATAGTATGGGGACATTGCGATGCCCGGGGCGTGCATATCGCCCGTACCATCGAGATCCACCAGGCGTTCGGCACCGGCTATCTCCGCCATCTCCACTAAATAAGCCATACAGGTCTGGCGAACGGAGCCCATTTCGCCCTGAAGCATTCGTTTTTCATCATCTGTTAGCTTTACTACGGTCCTCGACATAACAACCTCCTTTTTATTTACGGCCTGTGGGCAAGATCCTCAGGGATCGGACAGCCTATATAGACGACGTCTTTTAATGCGCCGCTGCAGGAATCGATCAGGGCTTCGCGGATCTGATCGAGCGTAAAGCGGTTTGTCAGCAGGCTGTCGATGTCAATCTGTCCGGTGCGGTACATTTCCATGTATTTTGGAATATCGCGGCGAAGGGTGACACCACCCATCACACAGCCAGTCAGTCTCTTGCCCTTGAGAAAATCAAAGTAGTTAAGTTCATCGCAAAACTCGTCACGGCGATGTCCGTGGCCAACGACGACCACTTGTCCCCATTCAGCAGTACAATCAATCATCTGGCGCTTCAGTCCTTTGCCTGCAACAGCGACCAGACTGTGATCTGCACCAAAGCCGGTGATCTTCCAGACTTCTTCGACAACGTTGCACTCTTTTGGGTTGAGCACGTGCGTCGCACCAAAACGCTTTGCAGCCTCAAGCTTCTCCGGCATGGTGTCGATTCCGATGATCGGGCAGGCACCAGAGTATCGTGCGCCCATAATGGCGGATAGTCCAACACCGCCGCAGCCGCAGACTGCAAAAGATTCTCCCGGTTTTATCTGGCAGCGATTCAGCACAGCACCAAAGCCTGACATGAAACCGCAGGCAAGTGCACTTCCGACTTCGAACGGAATATCATCGTCCAGCTTACAAAGCATGGACTCATGTGCATTACAGTACTCAGCAAAACCGCTGGTTCCGGAACAGGTCTGGATGCAGCGTTCGCCGTTCATGCGGGTATGGCAGCCAGGAATGCGGAAGAGCTTTTCTGTGCGGGTATGCGAGGTACACTGCCAAGGATGGCCCTTCATACATGGAATACATTGACCACAGCCCTGACGAACCTCGGAGCAGAGAACGCGGTCACCCGGCTTTACATAGGTTACTTTAGATCCTACCTTAGTGACGATGCCGGCGATCTCATGACCAGCCATTCCAGGGCCTTCGTATTCACCGTGTTCACCGGTCAGGGCATGAATATCACTGTGGCAGATGGTACAGGTCATGACGTGAATCTGTACCTCTTCATCTCCTGGCTCGTCCACATAAACATCCTCGACAACGATATCATGATAATCACCCATTCGGGGCATAAGAGCAGCTTTGCATTTCATAATGGTTATTTCCTTTCTATTTGGATTG
>JAFYDF010000064.1 GCA_017544935.1 Clostridia bacterium | reverse complement strand
GAAGGCCGGCACCTTCACCTTCGAGATCGTTGAGACCGCGGAGAATGAAGAAGGCATCACCTACGACGCAGGCACATGGACGCTGACGATCGTGATCAGGGATACTGATAACGAGCTGCAGATCGAGAGCTGGTCTTACGTCGGCAAGATCGTAACGATGGATGACGACGGATATCCGAAACTCGATGAAAATGGCGAGTATATCTGGGAGGCTGTTGAAGAGAAGTCTGAAGCTACCTTCAATGAAGAGACGCTGAAGCTCGAGACGCCTGTTGAAGACACCGAATTCGGTGCCAGGTTCACGAACCCGTACACGCCCGAACCGATCGAGTATCTGCCTTATGTAACAAAGACCATTACTGTTGACTATGGTCCGATTGTAGCGGAGAAGATCTTCAACTTCACGCTTACATATCTGGACGAAGTAACAGAGGGTGATCCTGATCTTGACGGCATGGAGATCCTGCCTGGCGGCGATAAAGCACAGATCACTATTCCGGCTGGCCGCACAACAGACACTCAGCCGTTCGGTAACAACATCAAGTTCTATAAGGCTGGCACCTTCACCTTCGAGATCGTTGAGACTGCGGAGAATGAAGAAGGCATCACCTATGACGCAGGCAAGTGGACACTGACGATCGTGATCAGGGATACTGATAACGAGCTGCAGATCGAGAGCTGGTCTTACGTAGGCGAGATCATAAAGATCGACGATGAGGGACATCCTGTTGTTGGCGAAGATGGTGAGTATGTCAGAA
Organism: Clostridia bacterium; assembly: GCA_017544935.1. Lineage (GTDB taxonomy): Bacteria > Bacillota > Clostridia > Christensenellales > Aristaeellaceae > SFMI01. The sequence continues at coordinate 16,293 of JAFYDF010000064.1, read as the reverse complement.
TTCCTGTCGAAGAGAAGTCCGAAGCTGTCTTCAACGAAGAGACGCTGAAACTCGAGACACCTGTTGAAGACGTATTGTTCGGTGCCAGGTTCACTAACCCGTATAGGCCTGAACCGACTGATCTTCCTATCAATGGTGAAAAGATCGTTACCGGCGACGAGACTCAGAAGGATATGGAGTTCACCTTCACTCTTACACCGATCAGCATGGTATTGCCGCCCGAGGCAACAGCAATCACTGATATCCCGATGCCTCCGACCAATACTGTAACCGTGGTTGGTCCTGCAGCATTCACCTTCGGTGAAGCGCATTATGAGGCTGCTGGTGTATACACCTACGAGATTAACGAGACCATCGGTAATTACGTGGGCTACACCTTCGACGGACGTATCTGGACGGTAACTGTGACTGTGACCGACGAGGATGGTAAACTGACTGCTAAGTCCGAGTATAAGGCTGACGATGACTCCATGGCTGAGCTTGCTCAGTTCACCAATATCTTCGAAACCTCTACTCTGACTGTTATCAAGACAGTGGTCGGTGTACCGATCGATACTACAAAGAGCTTCCTGTTCACGGTACGCCTGTTCGATGAGAACGGTGATCCGCTGTACGGAACCTACCACTTCACCGGCGCTGTGACAGGTGACATCACAACTGGTGTTACAAGCTTCTATCTGCGCCATGGCCAGTCGGTCACGATTTACGACATCCCGATCGGCGCGACATGGACAGTGGTTGAACACTTCGATCCTGAATACTTCGCAAGCAGGATTTCTCCGAGTGGCACCATTTCTCGTCAGGGCAGCTGGTCAAGATGGGTAAACAACCACGAAGAAATTCCGTTGGGCCTGAGTGGTGTGTATATCAATGTTGGTGACTGCTTCGAGTAAAGATCAACAATCCCGGCACACGGCGAAAACCGTGTGCCGGGGATAAGGATGAAGAGAAAGGATAGAAAATCATGATGAAGAAAATAATCGCCATGCTTCTTGCATTCCTTATGATGTTGACCTGCTTTGCTGCGATCGCCGAAGGAACAGAAGCACCTGAAACCGAAGATACTGAAACCGAAGAGATCATTGAAAAAGATCCGAAATATGAAGAACTGGTTGTAGCCAATCCGACCATCATGCGCGGTGAGTTCTTTACGGAGATGTGGGGCAATTCCACTACTGATATCGACGTGCGTGTGCTGATTCACGGTTATAACCTGGTAACCTGGGAAAACGCATTGGCCATGTTTATTCCCGACTCAATGGTAGTAGATAGTGTTTCGACTACCGATCTGGCTAACGGTAACCGTCTGTATCGGTTTACCCTGAAAGATGACCTGTTCTACAATGACGGGTCTCAGATCACTGCATGGGACTATGCGTTCTCCATCCTGTTCACCATTTCCCCGGAAATCATTCCGACTGGCGGTACACCCGTGCATGAGGATTTCCTGGTAGGATATGAAGAGTACTTCAACAAGGAAGTAAGCTATTATGCCGGCGTCCGTGTACTGGATGATTTCACCATTCAGTTTGAAGTGCAGAGCGATTACGTGCCTTTCTTCTATGAATATGGCCTGTTCTACATCACTCCCTTCCCGATCAAGGAGATCGCTCCGGGCTGCATTGTAAAGGACGATGGCCAGGGCATTTATCTCGCCAATGAAGATGAAACGATTGAGGAGCCCATTTTCACTCCCGAGCTGATCATGAAGACTGTGCTCGATCCTGAAACGGGATATGCTTCTCATCCGAAGGTCATGTGCGGTCCTTATGTTATTACCGATTTTGACGGCGTAACTGCCAGGTTTGAGATCAACCCGTATTTCAAGGGTGATGTTTGCCACCATGAAGTACTGCCTACGATCGACCGCCTTGTGTTCACACTTGCTGACAATGAGGACATGATCGAAAAGCTGAAGAACGGCGAGATTGGGTTGCTGAACAAGGTAACCAAGGCCACCACGATCGATGCAGGCATCGAGCTGGTTGGCAGCGGGTTCAATATGCAGGCATATCCGCGTGTTGGCCTGAGCTTTATCAGCTTCTTCTGCGAGAAGAACACTGTATCAAGCCGCGCCGTACGTCAGGCAATCAGTTACTGTGTAGACAGAGACGTATTGACCGAAGGTTATACCGGCAACTACGGCCTCCGTATGGATGGCTGGACCGGTCTGGCTCACTGGCCATACCGCGTACTGAACGGTATCATCCCGATTCCCGTGGATGAACCCGAAAATCCCAGCAATCCTACCCAGGTAGCGGAATATCAGGCTGAGATGGCCAAGTGGGAAGCCCTGACCTATGAAAATGTAAGGATCTATACTCTGCAGGTGGAAACTGCTATCGATCTGCTGGAGAAAGATGGTTGGACCCTGAACCGCGAAGGCGGTGAGTATGATCCTGAAAAGGACGACGTACGCTGCAAGGAGATCGACGGCGAACTGGTCGCTCTGGATCTGAAACTGTGGTATCCTGCTGGCAATCGCATGGCGGAGTTGATGGAAGAGAACTTCGTGCCTAACCTGGCCGAAGCCGGCATCAAGCTAACTATGGAAGGTCTGCCCATGGCACAGATCCTCGGCATCTGGTACGATCAGGATGAGCGTGAAGGTGACATGGTCTATCTGGCCACGAACTTTGACGTCGTATGGGATCCGGTCGTGAACTTCCTGGAAGATGAAGGCGGCAATCATACCTGGAACTATACCAACGATTATGATGAGCTGCTGTACCAGCGTGCGCTGGATATGCGCGAGACCGAGCCGTATGACCTGTATGAGTACATGGAAGAGTGGATCCTGTTCCAGGAAGAGTTCATGGAAGAAGTAGCCATTCTGCCCATTTATTCCAACATGTACTTCGACTTCTTCACTCAGGAACTGCAGAACTACGACATTCCTTCGAACGTGACCTGGACTCAGGCGATCGTACCGGCAATCTATGACGTATATGTAGAGCCTGAACCGGAAGCCGTTGAAGGCGGCGAAGAAGATTTCTTCTTTGAGTAAGATTTCTGAAAGATAATAAACAATCCCCCGGGACGGTTTATACCGAACCGGGGGAAAAGTATATTAAGGATCTTTCTTCGTTCATTATGAAAGGAAACAGAGAGGTGCTTCCATTACAGGATGATATATCCAGGATGTGGTAAAACGGAAAGGGAAGCGGATGAAGCAGTACGATGAAAAATGCTTTTCCGTAGCCAGCTTTGTTTTAGTCGCAAGCAGAACTTTGAAGAAGCAGCATGGAAGGAGTGTAAACTATTTGACTGGAAGACATAAAGTCATTACGCTCTGTGGAAGCACTCGCTTCAAAGATGCATTTATGGGAGCGCAAAAGCGTCTAACGCTAGAAGGCAATATCGATATCAGTGCTGGCCTCATTGGTCATTCAGACAATGATGAAGTCTAGACAGATGACACCAAGGAGATGCTCGATGACATGCACAAACGGAAGATTGAGATGGTTGATGAAATCTTCGTGATTAATATTGGTGGATATATTGGGCCCAGTACTAGGTCTGAGATCGAATATGCGATGGCAACTGGAAAGAAGATCGGTTATCTGGAATAAAAATGAGGGACTTCAAATGCATGCAATGATTCGTCAAGACGATGGCAGATACTACATTTCTGCAGTGTTTGGCTATTATCGGGATATAGATGAGACGGAGACAGACGATTATAAAAGGTACCTTCAGGAGATATATAAACCATATTGGATTGTTTGGGATGAGAAGAAAAAACGGCTCATTAGATGGTTGAACATGGCTCCGAATACGGAATACTTAAGCCTGCAGATTTTGATTGTTGACGCCGATCAAAGCAACTGGATCACCGATGAACAGGGTGTCGGATGTGTCGATTTTCTAAGTAGAGATTTGTTGGATTCCTTTCTTGACGAAGAGCAACAACCCGAAGATATCCTTAAGAGGTGTCATGAGATGGATACTGGATATGAGTATAATGATATCCAGGAAATCAAAACTCAAAAGGATATCAAGAACCTTGAATGGGCTTCAGGTGGATTCCATGATGCGCGTATTGCAAAGAAAAAATTGCAGGATGATGACACGCTCTACTTGCTGTTTGATGGCACGTGGGGTTGTAAAATAGAAGTATGGTTCAGCGGTGACCTTGAGTATGATACATCAAGACGGGACCCAGAAAACGATGATCCATTTTGTTGGTATGGCTCGACAATTATACTGCAGAATGGTTTCGTCTATTTTGTTGATGAAAAAGATATGACAGTTGACAAGATTGAAAAAGGATACTGCTACTTCAGAGCACGACAAATGAAATACAGAATTATCCCGGATTAACAGCATCCTTCAGGAGCGATTGAAGCGTGAGGTATGAAAGGCTATGTCCTAATCTGTATGGCACTCATCTCTTATACGGGAAAATGGATCTGAATCTAGCACATAGGTTTTCTTGTTTCTTCATTGTCCAACATACGTATGATAAAGAGTTTATCAAGAAAAAAGCCATATAGCGAGTATAGAGAGTAAAACAGAATTACTTCAGTATAGGCGTCCAGCCGTTTGAAACATCCAGGAAAACTTCCGCAGCAGCGCCGTCGGCCATGATGCGCATCATGCTGTCCATGTGCCAGATCCATGGCAGTTGCAGGAGCTCATCCTGCTCCACCCAGAACACGCGTCCTTCTGATGATGATGTAAGCGTGCCAGTGAACTTATCAGCAGTAAAAAGAAAAACGACATAACGGCTTCCGTCTTCATTGATCCATTCCTTGAGACCACAAAGCCGTGGCGACTCAATGATCAGGCCAGTCTCTTCCTTCATTTCGCGTATAACGGAATCCACAATAGGTTCATGCTCTTCAACATGACCGCCGGGGAAAATGATGCCGCGATAATCCTTTCCAACCTTCTCTTCCACGAGCACTTTGGAGCCTTGTCGCAGCATGCAAAGGTTGGTCAAAATAACGTTTTCAGTACGTTCCATACTGTTTTACCCCCTGGAGTGTAAATTGCGACTTTATTATATGCATAATAGGTACGCCTTTACAAGATTGATAATATCCTGACATCCTATCTTATAAACACAAAAAAGAATTCTGATTCTATAGCCTTGCATTCTTGCTCACCTGCTTTTCGGCCATGTTGAGCTGAAAAGGCCAGACAACTGGAAGACAGAAAAAATCAGAGTCTCCAGAAAACTGAGAAATGACAAGTTGCACAGAGAATTGAGCTATGGTACAATATAATAGTTGCGGATAATGTGCCATTGAGCGCGTATAATACCAGGTGTGCACAACTACCGCTGGAGAAAGCAGCATATGACAGATAAACAACAGAAGAGAATAAGCGGGATCCGCATCAGCACTGTATATATTATTACATTGGCTGTGGCAATTGTTTTTTCGTTCTTGCTGATTTTTGTTGCAATTCGCACAAACATTGTCTACCGCCAAGCCGAGTACGATACAGACAACTATGTGCGTATCCAACGGGACGCATATGGAATGCAGCGGGGATCGGATCAGCTTACACAGGACGTGCGCAGCTATGCCGTGACTGGGGATATTGTATATCTGCGAGCATATTTTGAAGAAGCAGAAATTACCCGGCAACGTGACCGCGCACTTGAGAGTATCCGCAGCACTGCGACCGACAGTGAAGCACTGGCTCACCTGGAAGAAGCCATGGCAGAGTCGGTTGATCTCATGGATCAAGAGTATCAGGCTATGCTGCTGGTACTATCTGCTTCTGGAGAAGCAGTGAATGATCTGCCGGATGTACTGAATAAAAGACAGCTTTCAGCAGAGGAAGAGGCACTATCTGAAACAGAAAAACGTGCACTTGCGCAGGAACTGGTCTTTGGCGGGGCTTATCAGCAAGTTAAGGAAATGATCAGTGAGAACGTGAAACTGTGCACAGAACGGTTAATGGAGATGGCACAGCAACAGCGAGAAGCGAGTACTGCACGTCTTTTAAAGATGCGCGACTGGCAGATGATACTGATTGTGGCACTGCTGCTGATTATCGTAGCCACTATCATACTGACAACGCTTCTGGTCACCCGCCCGTTGGAACAGAATATTCAAAATGTACAGGATAATAAGCATATGAAAGCCATAGGCGCGTTTGAGACGCGTTTTCTGGCGGAGAGCTTTAACCGAGTATATGAACAGACACGGCAACACCGGGAACAACTTACATTTGAGGCACTGCATGATCCGCTGACTGGAGCGTATAATCGCAGGGCATTTGACAGCATGCTGGCTGAATGTGATGAAGCAAACACTGCGCTGATCCTGGTGGATATAGATTATTTCAAACAGATCAACGATGTTTACGGCCATCCCGCTGGTGATGAAGTGCTAAAGAGAGTAGCGAAAGTGCTGAGCGAGCAGTTCCGCTCGGAAGACCATGTGTGTCGGATTGGCGGGGATGAGTTTGCGGTACTAATGGTACATGTTACCAGCGCTTTGAGCGGATTGTTGCAGGGCAAGATAGCACGTGCTGCTGAGCTGCTGCGGCAGGGAGAACCGAAGGTGACACTCAGTGTAGGAATCGCCTTTGGAGACCGGGTAAAGCCGTCAGGCAGTATGCTGAATGACGCAGATGCTGCATTGTATACAATCAAGGATAGTGGCCGTAACGGCTGTGCCGTGTATGACGGCAATAAGATGGGCCAAAAAACAGGGGAGGAATGAGATCATGCTTACACTTGAGGCTCTTCGTGAATGGGGTGCTGACACAAGCGAGGGACTGGCTCGTTGCATGAACAATGAGATGTTTTATTTGCGCATGGTAGGCATGATTCAAAAGGATACCCAAATGGGAGAGCTTGAGCAGGCGCTTATGCAGGGGGATCTGAAAAAAGCGTTTGAAAAGGCGCATGCGCTTAAGGGCGTACTTGCAAATCTGGCGCTGAAACCTGCGTTGAAGCCAATCAGCGAGATGACAGAGCTGCTGCGTGTTTCCACGCAGATGGATTACATGCCATTGCTGGCGGAAGCCAAGCGTGAAATGATGGCGTTGTTGGCACTTATGGATTAAGGACAGTAGGCGGGTAAGATGATCAGAAAAGGATTTGTAAAATACCGGAAGTGGGCAGTAATGCTGCTGCTGGCAATGACCTTGCTCTGCTTATGGCTGGCAGTACGCGCATCTGACGCTGCACGTTGGCCACAGGAACCAGGCAAGAATATTAAGCGTGACGGAAATCTGAAGATCGACATCGCTACTGCTTCAGAGGGCTACTTTCAAGCCTCGCTACTTGATGCCGGCTCGAACAAGTATAAGATGCGTGTAGCAAGAGGCAATACAACACTGACATATAACCTGAACAACAAAGCGGAATTTGAGATATTTCCGCTGCAGCTTGGCGACGGAAATTATGAGGTCACGCTGTATAAAAATGTATCGGGAAATAAGTATTCGCAGGCTGGCAGGATTTCCTTCAGCGCGAAGCTGAGCAGTAAAGAAGTCTGCTTCCTGTATCCTAATCAGTATGTTAACTATACGATTGAAAGCGAAGCAGTGAAAAAGAGCGACGAGCTCTGTGCAGGAATGACGGAGAAGCAGTCATATGAAACCATATGCAGCTATATGAAGTCCACATTTGCCTATGACTTTATCAAAGCAATAACAGTCACGGCAGGAACACTGCCTGACGTGGAAGGTTGCTACTCAAAGAAGATAGGTATTTGTCAGGACCTGGCGGCAGTTATGTGTTGTATGCTGCGTACCCAGGGAATCCCTGCACGGCTGACAATCGGATATGCGGATAGCGGCTATCATGCGTGGGTGACCATCAGACGGGACAACAAGGAGTTGTTCTTTGATCCTACTGCTGCCGTTAATGGCATAAACAAAGTAAAAAGTTATACACCTGAGCGATACTATTAATAAATAAATAACATGGCGATTACAGTCGGATCAACGGCATTTGGTTCTGGCTGAAAGATAGAGGGCATATGGTTTCGTACAGGGAAGAGACACCCCTTTACTGAGGAGCAACATGAAAGGAAGGAACGTCGGGTTGTCTACCCGGCAGGATGCAAAATGAAGAAAAAACAGGAAAACCGTTTGAGCGCTGCGGAACTGAGTAATTTCTGCGGGCAGGTGGCATTGATCCTGGAAGCCGGACTCCCGCTGTATGATGGCATGGAAACGCTGGCAGGCGCAGAGAAGACTTCAGCTAATGCAGATCTCTATCAGGCAGCGAGCCGCAATGTGACCAACACTGGCTCATTGTACGAAGCACTGAAGGAAGACGAACGCTGGCCGAGCTATTTAGTGGAAATGGTAGGCATTGGTGAGCATTCAGGTCAATTGGAAAAAGTCATGCGCGGTTTGGAGACCTATTATGCGCGCGAGGAACGCATCCGTTCATCGATTTCCGGAGCAGTGACATATCCGCTGGTATTGGGTGCCATGCTAGTAGTTATTGTGCTGATTCTGCTCTGGCGGGTTCTGCCTGTTTTCCGTCGGGTACTGAGCAGCATGGGAGTTGCTGTCAGCGAGACGGGCTTATCCATGATGCATCTGGGCGCAACTGTGGGCTGGATCGTCATGGTGCTGGTTGCATTGGCTGTGATTGCTGTTTTGACTGTAGTTGTTCTCCTGCGGACCAAATATCGCGCGAAAACCCTTGCCGTGGTACAACATTTCTTCCCAGCGCTGCAGCGCCTGAACAAAAAGCTTTCAGCTTCACGTGTGGCCGGTGTTTTATCTATGATGCTTTCGGGGGGATTCCCGACAGACGAGGCCTTGGAGATGACCGCAACTGTAATGACCGATCGTGACGCTGCGCAGAAAGTGCGGAATATCCGCGAGACGCTGAATGAAGGTACATCATTTGCCGATGCTATTGATAAGGCAGATCTGTTCGATGAACTCCATGAGAGCATGATCCGAATGGGCAGTGCTACCGGGCGAGAAGACCAGGTGCTGGGCAAGCTTGCAGGATTGTATGAAGAGCAGGTTGAGGATGATATCACGCGTCTCATCTCTATTATCGAGCCGACATTGGTAGCGATCCTGGCTGTCGTGATCGGCGCGGTGCTGCTGTCTGTAATCCTGCCGATGGCAGGCATACTGACGAGCCTGTAATGAACGGGAGTAGATTATGAACAAGCGAGACGTTATCAAGCTGACGCTGATCGTCTGCATGATCATCGGTGCTGCGGCACTGTATTCGTGGATCTCACAGGTGCAGGATTCCAACGAGACCGAGATCGTACGTAAGGCAGTACGTGAGGCTGCACTGACCTGTTATGCCGTCGAAGGGGCGTACCCGGACAGTGTCGAGTATCTGCGTGAACATTATCGGCTGGCATATGATACCGAGCGTTATTATGTGACCTACGAAGCTTCGTTAGGAGATAACCAGATTCCCGATATCTGGATCACCGTGAAGGGAGAGAAAGGACTGTGAATAGACAAAGGGAAGTGCCGCATGCGGTATCCGGCGCATTTGTTTTCCTTTTGCTGGGCCTGTTTGCGGTTTTCTCCACGGTACTGGTACTGCTGGGTGCGCGTGCGTACCGCAGTATTTCCACACGTTCCAGCGTAAACGACAATTTGCGCATGGCGTCATCTTATTTGCGCAGCATGCTGCGCGCAAATGACGCTTTGGATGCGGTGTCACTGGAGACAGAAGAAGGCGTTGAGACGATCGCATTACGCCAGATATATGACGGTGAAGAATATATAACGCGTATTTATGTGTACGACGGTATGCTTCGCGAGCTTTTTACTGACGCGCAGATGGAGTTTGAACCAGAGAATGGTGAAGGGGTCTGCCCCGCGCAGACAATGACTGTCGCGGCTGAAAATGGACTGCTTAGGGTTCGTATCGAGACAGATGGAGATTGGAGCGATGTCTGTATTGCACTTCGCGCTACGGCATCGGAAGAAGGGAGCACACCATGAAGGCGAGAAACAGAAGCAATGCGTTGTTGCTTGAGTTGCTGATCGTGGTCGCTTTCTTCATGCTGGCATCCACGACGCTGCTACAGGTATTCTCTGCTGCACGTCAGCAGAGTGCACGCGCTGAGCAATTGTCCGAAGCTGCTGTGGAAGCACAGAACATTGCCGATCAGCTGTATGCAGTAAAAGACGGAGAGACTTTGCTTAAAAACCTTGGCTTTGAACAGAAGGATACGGAGTGGAAACGCGCAGATGGGGAATTTCAGGTGACCGTCACGCGTAGCCTGGAAAACGAGGAACAGGGTGTGCTGGTACGGCAGACTGTCCGTGTGACGGATATCTCCGGCAAAACGTTGATTGAGCTGCCCTGTTCATGCTGGCAGGAGGTGCTGCGGCATGAATAAAAAGAGCAGTGTTAGCCTGGGACCGGGTGCACCTTCCCTGATTCTGATTTTCGTAGCGCTCAGCATGAGCGTGTTGGCAATGCTTTCGCTGATGAGCGCACGAAATGACCTGCATCTGAGTGAGCGTAGCGTACAGGTTGTTGAAACTGTATATGCTCTTAATGAGCGAGCTGAAGAGAGCCGCCGAATACTGGATTGTATGCTTGCAAGGTGTGCTTCGGAAGCGGCAGACGATACGGATTATCTAAATCGTATTGAAGAAAACCTGCCTGAAGGCATAGAACTAGTGGATGGCCAGCTTTGCTGGATGGAAACGGAAGGTGAGCGCACGCTGGAGTGTGCCTTGATGATCCAGCCGCTGAACGGAGACGAATACACGAGCTGGAACTGTCACCGGTTGATAACTGACCTTTCTGAGGAGGACGCATGGATCTGACGGAGCTGTTGAAAAAAGCAGTAGCCATGGGTGGCTCGGATGTCTTTATTATACCTGGGGCTTGCGTTGAAGTGAAAGTTGAAAACACCATGCTTCCAATTTCGGAAGAACGGCTACTTCCCCGGGATACCGAGCTGATTATACAGAGCATGTATAGCCTGGCGCGGCGTGATTATGAGTGCTTGGAGCGTGGCGGGGATGATGACTTTTCCTTTGCTATACAGGATGTGAGTCGTTTTCGCTGCAATGCGTATAAACAGCGCGGTACAGTGGCAGCTATCTGCCGTATCGTGAATTTTGAATTGCCGGATCCTGCACAGCTGCATATCCCGGATCAGGTGATGCGGCTTGCGGAACTGCGCAGCGGCATGGTGCTGGTAACAGGCCCTGCTGGCAGCGGCAAGAGTACAACACTGGCTTGTATTGTGGATCGCATCAATAGTACACGCAACGCACATATCGTAACTGTTGAAGATCCTATCGAGTATCTTCATAGGCATAAGCAGTCACTGGTAAGCCAGCGTGAGGTACCCAATGATGCGGCTACATTCTCCAGGGCACTGCGTGCTGCACTGCGGCAGGCACCGGATGTCATCATGCTGGGTGAAATGCGTGACCAGGATACGATTACAACAGCTATTACGGCAGCTGAGACGGGGCATCTGCTCCTGTCTTCCCTGCATACTATTGGCGCGGCTAAGACGATTGACCGAATTGTTGACAGTTTTCCTGCCGAACAGCAGACGCAGATTCGCATACAGCTGGCTGCTGTGCTTAAGGCAGTCGTCTCGCAACGGCTTGTACCGACACTGGACGGTAAGCGCGTAGTAGTCTTTGAAGTCATGACTGTGACAACCGCCATTCAAAACCTGATTCGTGACGGACGTACGCATCAGATAGATAACGTGATCTATGGCGGTGCGGACAAGAACATGATCTCCATGGACAGCGAACTGCTGCGTTTGGTGTACGAAAAGCGTATTACACGTGATACCGCGTTGCTATATGCAGCAAATGCGGAGACCCTGGCCAAGCGTATCTGATCATATCTGAAGAAAGACAGAAGGAGGGGAGTGCTGCATTGGAAGGCATACTTTATGCAGAAGTGTATTTGATTTGTATGATCGTTGCAGGCTTGCTTCTGTTCTGGACGTCGCGTGCCCGCCTTCAGTCGACTTCTGAGCGCTGGTTGCAGGCAGTACTGGTCACGTTTCTGGCTAATTTTACAGCAAACTTATTCTTTACGCTGTTTAGTCGAGGATTGATTGACATCGGGCCTCAGTACATTGCTGTTTCCTATGCACTAAAAACTCTTTATTTCATCACTTTGGATATCGGAGTGTTTGCTTGGTGCGGTTATGCTGAAAACGAGCAGCATAACAGTTTCTTAAAGCGTGGTCACAAAGGGCTGCATATTTTATTGCTGGCAGTGCCAATCGTTATTGTGCTTATTAATCTGTGGACAAAACACACTTTCTCGATCGGCGCCAATGGAGAATATAAACGTGCTTGGGCATATCATATACAGATGATTTACCTGTTTTTGTGCTCAACGGTATTCAGCATACGATTGATGCAGCATGCAAGGCGTGAATCAGATCCCATACGCTATAGCAGGCTTCGAACGTTAGCAACATTTCCGATCTGTATTCTGACTGCATGGATTTTTTCCTTGCTCGGGGAATCGATACCGGTAATCTGTGTCTGTATTACGATAGAGTTGCTGTGTTTTTATGTAACCGGGGTTAATCTACAGGTTTCTGTTGACAAGTTGACCCAAGTGAACAATCGGCAGAATTTGCTCAGCTATCTGTCGTATAAGATCAACAATCATGAAGAGACCATCTATCTGATAATGATGGATGTGGATGAATTTAAGACCATAAATGATACGTACGGACATCTTGCAGGAGATGATGCATTGACGTGTGTTGCAAAGGCATTAAAACAAGCCTGTGCACAGTTTAAAAAACGCCCATTTATTGCCCGTTATGGCGGCGATGAATTTGTAGTTATTCTGGAAGGCACAGCAGATGACGTTGCTGTGGTGGAGGAGCGTATCCAGACTGAAGCAGCTAGTTTCAACGGTCCGGATCGGCCGTATGTAATCGGTCTGAGCATTGGTATTGCGGCATACGTTCAGGGCATGACAACACAAGAACTGATTGCGGCAGCTGATGAAGAACTCTATAAAATCAAGTATGCACATAAAAAAGAAACCGGCAGAAAGCGGGGGCAGGACCAATGGTAAGGAGCCGCAGAGGCTTTTATTCCGAAAATGGAAAACGGCAGATACTGGTAGTGGACGATGAGACCATTAATCGCGAGTTGCTGACAATGATGCTGCAGGAAGATTATGATGTGTTGACCGCAGCAGACGGGAATGAAGCGTTGGCAATCGCGCATACGCATGCGCAGACGCTATCATTGATTCTGTTGGATCTGTTTATGCCCGGATTACATGGACTGCAGGTACTGCGTATGCTACAGGAGAACAGCGAAACGGCTGGGATACCTGCTGTAGTGGTCACTGCTGATCAGAAGGCTGAAGTAGATAGCTTGATGATGGGCGCAGCAGATTTTATTCCTAAACCATATCCACAAAGGGAGGTTGTGCTAGCACGTGTGCTGCACACCATAGAACTTTATGAGGACCGCCATTTGATCCAGTCAACTGAGCGCGATCCTTTGACTGGATTGTATACAAAAGAATATTTTTTCCGTTATGCCACAGAGTATGATCATCATCATCCTGAAGAAGAAACGGACGCTATTGTAGTCAATGTAAATCATTTCCGTATGATTAACGAACGATATGGCCGTGCGTACGGCGATGACGTACTGCGTCGGATCGGACAAAAAGTGCGTGAGATCGTGCATCATAATGGCGGCATTGTCTGCAGGCGGGAAGGAGATGCTTTTCTGATATATTGCCCCGCGTTGAATGATTATCAGACAATTCTGGAAAATGCCGTTGTGGGATTATCAGGCGAAGAAGGCAACAGGGATCGAGTCCGCTTGCGCATGGGTATTTATCGGCATGCAGATCATTCGATCGATATTGAGAGACGTTTTGACTGTGCGCAGATGGCTGCAGACCAACTGCGTAACAGCTTTGGCAATGCCGTAGGTTATTATGACAGCAAATTACATGAAACAGAACTGTATAATGAGCAGCTGCTGGAAGATTTCAATACAGCGCTGCAAAAGCGGCAGTTCCATGTATATTATCAACCCAAATTTGATGTGCGACCGGAAAAACCTGTCCTGGCGAGTGCAGAAGCCTTGGTTCGCTGGGAACACCCTGTGCTGGGAATGATCAGCCCTGCAGTCTTCATTCCTCTGTTTGAGAGCAATGGCCTGATTACCCGTCTGGATCACTATGTGTGGCGTGAAGCAGTTGCACAGATTGCTGACTGGAAACGGCGTTTCGGAAGAACGATACCTGTGTCAGTCAATGTATCCCGGATAGATACCTATGATCCATCGATGATTGATTACCTATGTGCTGTCATGAAAGAGTATGATTTGCCGACCGAAGATCTGTTGTTGGAAATCACTGAATCAGCATATACACAGGATTCACAGCGAATAGTGTCTGTAGCAGAGCGCCTGCGTGAACTAGGTTTCCGTGTTGAGATGGATGACTTTGGGAGCGGGTATTCTTCACTGAACATGATTACCACGCTGTCCTTTGACGCATTGAAGCTGGATATGTATTTTGTCCGCAATGTATTCCGTGAGAGGAATAACATCCGGATGCTGGAGATCATTGTAGATATTGCACGCTATCTCAATGTATTGATCATCGCTGAAGGCGTAGAGACCGAGGAACAGATGAAGATACTGCGAGAGAAAGGTTGCGATATTGTACAGGGGTATTATTTTTCCAAACCACTGCCAGCAGATAAGTTTGAACGTTTCCTGACAGAAAAAGGAGATTGTTGACGATCTCAAAGAATTAGAAAAATAAACAAACTTCAATGAACTAATCCATTCAAAATCAAAAACTATATGGCCATCTCTCCGGAGATGGCTTTTTTACTACGTCTTTTCTTATGAATTCCGCCAGTGTTTTTGCCAATAAAAATCTGCGGTCAAAATAGCATTTGAATGAACTGTTGTGCAGATTTGAACTATTGTTTAGGGGTGGTTTATGCGATTTTGCACATACAAAATCGGAACTCCTGATTTCTCAAGAGTTCCGTGGTGCGGGAAACAGGACTTGAAGCGGTACCGGGCGGAAAATCTTGGACAACCGAAACGTCATAAACCCTTATTCTATAAGGGCTCAGAGCAATTAGGGACAATATGGGAAAACCTCGAAAAACGCCAATTACATTCACAATTACATTCAAACTGCATTCAGACTTTGGCCTCTTAGCGCGTATGGACGGCTGCGCTTCCTTTCAGATCAAACAGCATTCTGCAGCATGGACAGTGCCCTCTGATGGATTTCTTTGTCATCGTACAGTAGAAAAATGTCATAAGGCTCTGAGTGGTACCATGAGAGTTCCAAAGTCAGTGAATCTATGAAATCTTCCAGCGTATTGCTGCTTGACGTCAACGCTATCTCTTCAGTTTCAGCATCAGGGTATTCAGCTGCTGGTACTCTTCATCGGTGTAGACCTCCCGGCATTTGGGCATAAAGGACTTTGTGACTTCAAAGCATTCTCGGATCGTGCCGCAGGGATATTCCCGACAGGACGAGCATGCGGTGATCCCGTGATCCGCGCAGCACTTGATCACCCGGAATCTGCACCGGTTTTCCGGCTTGCAGCCCGTGCAGGAAATCTCTTCGTTCGTCACGATGTGATCCCGATAGCCGATTTTCATCCACAGCTCAGCCGTATGACGCAGTTCATCCGCCGTCTTCTCATAGGGATGCTTCACATACCTCGGACACGCGGCGCAGTCGTTTCCGCAGGCAGCGATGATCTTCTCCAAGCTTGTCAACCTCCCGGTCCTGTGATTCGGAAATCTGTCCTTGCCCGCAAATCCCGGTGCTGCGGCAATGATGCCGGTATGCCGTGCCGGATCGCTGTGCCGCTTCGGGTGTCCGCTTCTTCGGCCGGCCATTGCAAAATCCGGACAGCCGCGACGAGCTTCCGGGCCGAAAGGACGGCGCGCGAGCACCTTGGGAAGGGCCGGAACCCGGATATGAATCGTTGCCGGTCTTCGGCCGGATCAGGGAATGGACGGGGTTCCCGGCACGCTCAGCAGGCTGTCCATCAGTTCCTGATCGTACATCCTGCAATTGACACGGTCGTAATGTGACCCGGTCACGTCCCAGAGAATCGGGCAAATCCCGCGTTCATAGGCGGCCCGGCACACCGAGGTCAGGAACAGCCGGACCGATTCCGGGTCTTTGTTGTTCTTTGGGCAGCCGTATTCCCCGATAATGACGGGCACGCCCCGGTCGATCAGTTGCGTCTTGATTTTATCCATGTGGCGGTTCAGCTCGGCAAAATCGCTGTCCGTTCCCCAGGTGGACCGCACCTTTCCCCAGTCCGCATCCTCCTCCAAGATGGCGAAGGTGGGCGGCGT
>JAFYDF010000063.1 GCA_017544935.1 Clostridia bacterium | reverse complement strand
CAGGCTCCACCATCTCCGGTTCAGCCGGAAGACGGGGAAGTGCCTGAGAGCGATTGGCTGTACACTGTGCAGCTGCCCCGGAATATAAGCAGTCTTCAGAATATGACCGTCATCAAAACAGCAGAAATGATGATAATCGGAAGCCCGGAGCCTGAATACCAGGCAAAGCCCATTGCGGAACAGTGCTGCTGTATCAGCATCCGGGATCAGATCTGTAAGCGTATAGACAGAGCCCTTCATAGATATGGCCATATCTTCTGTGACCGGATACACGGAGAGCATGCTGTCACACAGACTGATCAGTGTGTCCGGAGCGTATGAAGAGAGGCAAACACTGCGTTCCCTTGCAAAAAATGACGCAAAAGAATCATAGGTTTGTCCTTTGAACGGCTTCATGTCAATGCCGTTTTTTTCTATAAACGAAGGAATCAGATGCCTGGATGCTTTAGTACGAAGAAACCATGCCGTAACACGAAAAATGCCTGCTTTCTGCAGACACTTGAAGAGCAAACGCCCGGAGGCAGTTGTATAGAGAAAATCAGCGTTCATCATAGACTGCGTGTGACGAATATCACAAACCAGACGGCAAAAACACCGCACAGGAGCAAGCAGATCTTTCCGGGGAGCTTCGGCTTGCGGAGCTGGAAAGGAAGCAGAAACAGGATCGCCATGATCAGTAAAATGATGGCCTGTATAGCGACAATGTTCCAGGAGAAAAGACAGACCGCACTGTAAACGATGGGAATGATCAGAGCGGCTATTGTAACAGGCAGGCCATAATAGATTTCTCTGGCCGTGCTGCAGTTCTGCTGACGGTCCTGCTCATCTACATTGAAGAAAGCGAGCCGGATCAAAGCGCAGAGCAGATACAGGGCACTTACGCACAGGACGATGCGGTTGGAACCGCTCTGCGAATACACGATAATTGCAGGCAGTACGCCGAAACAGACAAGGTCACTGAAGGAATCGATCTGGATGCCGAAGCATTTCTCCTGCTGCGTGCGTTTTCTTGTAGAAGCGATCGCACCGTCAAACATGTCAAAGAACCCGGAGACCAGCAGACAGATGACAGCCCGGGTGATATTGTTTTCAAATGCAAAGGCAATACCAATAAAACCGATCAGCATTCCTATATAAGTCATGATGACCGTGTAATTATAATATCCCAGTAGTTTTGGCTTTTGACCCATATTACCGTTCTCCTTGCTGCTTGATCAGACAGGACCCGAGGCTGTATACAAGGATACTTTACAGCGTCTTCAGAAGAATTCGTTTTATATTCCGGACTGTTACTTTCTGACGCAGCGGCCAGATGTTACAGATGATTCTTTACAGGAAAGTTCATGTAAAACAGCGAAAACGAGAAGCAGCGTATAGGATTTTGCTTTCCCATCCGCCTGAGTCGCTCCTGCTTTACCGAATAAGTATATCATATTCTTTGGCGCAGGGAAAGAGTGTCCGGATATTTTTTGTGAATCTTGCAGGAGAAGACATATCGATGATGCCTGATCCGGTGAAAACTGACTTTTGCGGTTGCCCCGGAGATGCTGAAATGCTATAATAATACTGTTATTCCTGAAACGAAAACTGACATTTGTGTTTTTAGGGACAGGATCAAAAAACAGATTGGCGGAGGGGAAAAACTATGGAAGCATTGCGCAAGGCAATTCTGGAACAGGGTCGCGGTATTGGAGACAACATTGTTAAAGTCGATATGTTTCTGAATCATCGGCTTGATACGCGTCTGATGTTTGATATGGGCCGTGCGCTGGCTGACTATTTCCGCAAGGATACCCCGGATCTCGTTCTGACTGTCGAAGCGAGCGGCATTGCGGTTGCGCTGACGGCAGCGCATTATCTGGGTGATATTCCGGTGGTTTTTGCCAAGAAAGCGAGCTCCTCCAATCAGTCCGAGAACCTACTGACCGCCAAGGCACATTCCTTCACGCACGGGAATGACAACATCCTGCGTGTTGATCCCCGCTATCTGCCTGCAGGAAGCCGCGTTTTGATCGTGGATGACTTCCTTGCCGATGGTCAGGCATCTCATGCGCTGATCAGCATTGTGGAACAGGCTGGCTGCAAGCTTGTGGGTGTCGGCATTGCAATTGAAAAAGGCTTCCAGCCGGGCGGCAAGAGCCTGCGTGAGGCCGGCGTTAACCTGAAGTCCCTGGCTATTGTGCAGGGAATCGAGAATGGCGAGATCGTTCTGGCACCGGAAGACTAAAAAGAATCGCCGGTGGGACTGTTCAAGTGACCGGGAACGTGTTATAATCGCCGCATGAGGGAGTAACAGCCGCAGAAATGCGGAGCTTTGCCGTCATCACGGAGCATTCCCGGTAAGCTTTCAATTGTGAGACTCACGCAAGCTTTGCTGTGCGCGGGTCTTTTTCTGTGGCATGGCATAAAAACGGAGGAATATCAATGGATCCAATGATTCTGGCCCTGATCCTGTTCGGGATCATGTATGTGCTGCTGCTGATCTTTTCCGAAAAGCGGTGGCTGATCGCCCCGGCTTTTGCCGTGATCTTTATCGTGACAGGGATCCTGCCGCTGAAGAGTGCATTTGGAGCGATCAACTGGAATGTGCTGCTGATGCTGGCAGGCACCATGGCTACGGTCGAGCTTTTCATCCAGAGCAAGATGCCCGCACGCATGGCGGAAAAACTCTTGAAGGTCACCCCGAACGTACAGTGGGCTGTCGTGGCGCTGAGCTTGTTCTCCGGCCTGATCTCTGCATTTGTCGATAATGTGGCGACCGTGCTGATGGTAGCGCCGGTCGGACTGGCTGTAGCCAGGAAGATCAAGACCAACCCAATCCCGGTCATTATCGCGATCGCGGTATCCAGTAATCTTCAGGGAGCGGCTACGCTGGTAGGAGATACGACGAGCATTCTGCTGGGCAATTATGCCGGTATGGGGTTTAACGACTTTTTCTGGTTCAAGGGACGCCTGGGCATCTGTTTCGCAGTAGAAGCCGGTGCGCTGATGACAGTGCCGGTCCTTTTGTGGCTGTTCCGGAAGGAAAGAGCACGCGTGACCGCGGAAGTGACCACTCAGGTCAATGACCATGTGCCGACTGTGCTGCTGCTGGGTACTGTAGTACTGCTGATCGTTGCATCACAGTTCCCGAACAAGCCTGAACTGACCAACGGCCTGATCTGCTGCGGCCTGGCTGTGATCGGAATCATCTATGAAGTGCTGCGCCGACATGAGGGGAAGATCGCCGGCAGTACACTGAAGGCAGTGGACTACCAGACGCTGATCCTCCTGGCCGGTCTGTTCATGGTCATAGAAGGAATGACGGAAGCGGGTGTGATCGAGCGTATCGCCGAGCTCTTCGTTAAGATCGGCGGCGGTTCGATCGCTCTGACGTATGTGCTGATCGTTGGGGTATCTGTGCTCCTGAGTGCATTCATAGATAATATTCCTTATGTAGCGACCATGCTGCCGGTTGTAACGGGTATCTCCGCATTGATGGGCCATGAACCGTATCTGCTGGCCTTCGGACTGCTGATCGGCGCCACGCTCGGCGGAAACATCACACCTATCGGTGCTTCTGCGAACATTGCCGGAATCGGCATCCTTCAGAAGGAAGGCTACAAGGTCAGCACTAAGGATTTCATCCGGATCGGCATCCCATTCACCATTGTCGCAGCAGTGACAGGCGCAGCAGTCATATGGCTTGTGTGGGCCTGATAAAACGGCCGAATCCGGCTACGGAAAGCCGCGGAAATGCTTGACAAGCGGCGGCCGTGTGCTATAATGAAAAACGATATTGCAGGCCTTATTGGCTTTGTATTACTGCTTTCAAAAGAAAGCGAAAAAATGAAAGGAAAGATGTTGTCATGGCTTATCTTGAGATCGTAGACGTCATCGGCCGCGAAATTCTGGACTCCCGCGGAAATCCTACTGTAGAAGCTGAAGTTATCCTGGCGGACGGTACTGTTGGCCGCGGTATGGCTCCCAGCGGAGCTTCCACCGGCGAATTCGAAGCGCTGGAACTGCGTGACGGTGATAAGGGCCGTTACCTGGGCAAGGGCGTAACCAAGGCTGTTGAGAATATCAACACCGTGATCGCTGACGCTCTCGTAGGCGAAGATGCCTCTGACATTTATGCTGTAGACGCTATCATGCTGAAGGCTGATGGCACCAAAGACAAGAGCAACCTGGGTGCTAACGCCATTTTGGCTGTTTCCATTGCTTGCGCGCGTGCTGCTGCGCAGAGCCTGGATATTCCTCTGTACCGCTTCCTGGGCGGCATCAACGGCAATCGCCTGCCTGTTCCGATGATGAACATCCTGAACGGCGGCGCTCATGCTGATTCTTCCGTTGATACTCAGGAATTCATGGTCATGCCCGTTGGCGCTCCCACCTTCCGTGAAGCGCTGCGCTGGTGCGCCGAAGTCTTCCATTCCCTGAAGAAGCTGCTTAAGGACATGAACGATGTTACCGCCGTTGGCGATGAGGGTGGCTTTGCTCCCAACAGCCTGAAGGGCGATGCTGAAGCGATCGAACTGATCATCAAGGCCATCGAGAAGGCCGGTTACAAGCCCGGTAAGGACTTCATGCTGGCGATGGACGCTGCTGCTTCCGAGTGGAAGAGCCCCAAGGGCAAGGGCTTCTACAAGCTGCCCAAGGCCGGCACTGAGTACACCTCTGAAGAACTGATCGCTCACTGGGAAGAGCTCGTCAAGAAGTATCCTATCATCTCCATCGAAGATGGTCTGGATGAAGAAGACTGGGACGGCTGGAAGAAGATGACCAAGAAGCTGGGCGGCAAGGTACAGCTGGTCGGCGACGACCTGTTCGTGACCAACACCGAGCGTCTGAGCAAGGGCATCAAGCTGGGCGCCGGCAACAGCATCCTGATCAAACTGAACCAGAT
>JAFYDF010000062.1 GCA_017544935.1 Clostridia bacterium | reverse complement strand
GGCTGGACATTCTACCTCCCGTCACCGGCTTATCAGCAGGAGTCCACATGGCTGATTGAAGCAACATCCGGACCCCAGAAAGAGCCTCCCCGTGTGTCTCCGCGCATGAAGGAATCCGTTCCTTTTACGCCTATGCAGGTCGGAAGCGCCCGTGTCACGCCCCTGCCTTCACGCCATGCCCCGGCTGTCGGTTCGGTCATCTACCTGATCGAGAAAGACGGGAAAAACCTGCTCTGGGTCCACGATTCCGGCCTGCTGCTGCCGGAAACGGAAGAATACCTCAAAACGCTTTCGCTGCATCTGGATGCCGTATCTCTGGACTGCACGCTCAAGCGTAATTACTGCATAACCCCCAACCACATGGACATTCTCCGCTGCGCCGAAACAGCAAAGTTCCTCCGCGAGATCGGTCTTGCTGATGATTCGACTGTGTTCATTCTTAGTCATATCGGGCACCTGCTGGAAAAGACACACCATGAGCTGGAAGAAGAAGCGGCAGAATTTGGTTTCCGTGTCGCATATGACGGCATGAGTATTGAGATCTGACAGCCCCAAAATCGCTGAACGACTGACCGTCTGTCAGCCGTTCTTTTGTTTATGCTTCTGCCCACATTTTCTGCATAGCCGCCGCATCATCCGCCTGTGTTCCTGAACATTCGCAGATGACCGTTCCGCAGTAACCGCGCGCTTTCAGCAGTGGCGCCAGCAGTTCAAACCGCGGCCCGTAATCGGTGTCCGCAAACGTGCGGTGTCGCTTTTCCCCTGCCTGTGTATATTCTATCGTTGAAAAATGCATATGCATCTGCCGTGCACGTTCAAGCCCTAGCTCTGCCTCAACCGTATCGAGTATTGCAGCAAAGTCCTCTTCCGTGTTCAGTGCACCGCAGGCGATCGCATGCAGGTGCGCAAAGTCCACAGTGGGCAGCATCCGCTCATCCAGTTGGCAGAAATCGAGGATCTCTTTCAGTCCGCCGATCTGACTGCGCTTGCCCATGGTTTCAGGGCACAGGCGGATATGTCCAAGCCCTATATCTTCCAGGCGTGTATAGGCTTCCCGCAATCCTTTGCGACAGTTTTCAAGCGCCTCTCTGAGCTCGAGTTTCATAACGGCGCCCGTATGAACTACTACTCGTTCTCCGCCCAACTGTTCAACAGCGTATGCGGCATTCATGATATACCTGAAGCTGTTCTCTCGTTTTTCGGGATCAGGATTCGCGAGGTTGATGAAATAAGGTGCATGCAGGCTGACTGCAATACCAAACTTTACGGCCTGCTCGCGTATTTTCTGTGCTGTTCCATCGCTCAGTGCGACACCGCGCCCGCAGGAATACTCATAGGCTGTCAGGCCCATTCCTGACAGCCACTGCGGCGCCTCCACCGTTGACTTATACCCTTCATCATAAAAGCGATCCGCATTTCCCGCAGGCCCGAATCTCAGCATTTTAGCCCTCCATTCGATGGTTGCGGTTAGGTCCGCGCAGATAATCTCCTGCTTCGGCAGGTGCATCCACATCCAGCCATACACGCTGGCCCGCAACAGAAACAAAGTCCACTTCTTCCTTATTATCCTCGCGGACGATTCGGGTTACAGTGAACGCAGAAATCCCGCCCGGTGAAAGGATCTCCATGGGATCGCCGACATGGAAACGGTTCTTTACTTCCACGAGTACGGCGCCATCCGTTCTGTCCACAATGCGCCCGCTGAATTCCATGTTCTGGTAAAAGCCTTCCGCACCGGAAGCGGGCTGAGGCGCGCCGAAATAGAAACCCGTATTGCTGCGCCTGTGGCTGATCTTGAGCAGGTCTTCCTGCAGTCCTGGCAATGCCGCACGGTACTTATCTTCGCTCTCATTCAGCAGATCAAGCGCCTTACGGTATGCATGCGTAACGCCTGCGACATAGTAAGCTGTTTTCATGCGGCCTTCGATCTTGATCGAGCAGATGCCGGTCTTCTGCATTTCCGGCAGATGTGACAGCATATTAAGATCATATGCAGAGAACAGGTATGTCCCGCGTTCGTCTTCCATGACCGGGATCGGTTCATCCGGGCGCTTCGCCTCAAGCACTGTATACTCCCAGCGGCATGGTTGCGCACAGGCGCCACGGTTTCCGCCGCGGCCTGCCAGAAAATCACTGAACATGCAGCGTCCGGAATGCGCCATGCACATTGCGCCGTGCGCGAACGCTTCAAGCTCCACGCTATCGGGAATGAGCGCGCGCAGTTCTTGTATCCGTTCCAATGAGAGCTCTCTGGAAAGCACGATACGTTTTGCACCAAGCGCTGCAAAGACCCCTGCCGCCTCAGCATTCATTACATTCGCCTGTGTACTGACATGAAGCGTCAGTTCAGGAACGCGCTTATGCAGCATTGCAAATGCGCCCAGATCGCTGACGATAGCGGCATCCACGCCCATTTCCGCCGCACGGCGCGCGTCCTGTTCCAGCTGTCCAAGCTCATCGTCATAGGGAAGAATATTCAGGGTCAGATAAAAACGCTTGCCCGCCTTATGAACAAGCGCAAGCGCCTTCTCCAGCGACTGCCAGTCAAAGTTCTCCGCGGATGCACGCAGGCCAAACCGCGTCAGGCCGCCGTATACAGCATCTGCGCCAAATCGCACCGCTGCTTTCAGTTGTTCCATTCCGCCGGCGGGCGAAAGCAATTCCATTCCTGCCATATTACTGTGCCCCCGTACGCTGGTCATATGCCTGCCAGAGCGGTGCATAGATCGAGACCGCAGCCTCATGCTCTGCCAGTGTTTTGGAGAAATACAGTTCACCGGTATCCGGATCCTTGGAGCAGAAGTACAAATACTTTTCCGCAATGAATGATTCATCCGGATACAATGCCGCCTCGATTGCCGCAGCAGAAGGACTGCAGATCGGACCGATAGGGAGTCCCTGACGACGGTATGTATTATACGGCGAGTTCACGTTCAGGTCCTGATTCGTCAGGCTCATGCGCGCAGTTCCCGTCGCATACTTGACCGTTACATCACTGCCCAGTGTCATCCCGCTGTTCAGGCGGTTATGGAAAACAGCGGATACGCGGGCAAAATCGCCGCGTTTTGCTTCCTTCTCAATCATGGACGCAAGCGTAATGACCTGATCCATCGTCATGTGCATGGCTTCCGCACGCTCATGCCAGGTCTCCTTGAAAACAGCCTCTGTCTGGGAAAGCAGTTTGCGAACGATCTCCTCAGCCGTTGCGGAAGTATAGATCTCATATGTATCCGGTGCCAGATAACCCTCAAGTACATAGCGGCGCTGCCCGGCAGAACCGCTGCTCAGCACGTCTGCGATATAGTAATACGCAGAGAAACTCTCTCCTGTACGGCAAAGACTGAGCAGTTCCTCTGGATCCTTCAGTATGCCTTCCTTCACAAAATAGGCAGCCATGTCCTCAATCGTCCAGCCTTCAATGATCGTTATATTGCGCACCAGCGGGACACCGTCACCGCGTGTAAGCTGTTCGGCGATCTGGCTTATGTTCATGGCCTTATTCAGCGTATATGTGCCTTTCTGGATCTTCTGGCCATAGCCCATCAGATCAGCATAATACTTGAATACGGAACGGTTATGCACAAGCCCTGCCGCTTCCAGGTCAGATGCCACACGCGATAGGCTGCTTCCGCTTTTGACCTCAAAAGTGACCGGTGCCTCATTGGAAGCATCGACAGGCCCGACATAGTGTCTGTCGATATATCCCCAGGCAGCTGAAAGAACGCCTGCAACAATGAGCAGCACGCATACGATCAGTACGACCGGCCGCAGTATCCCCCACAGCCAGCTATACCAGTACAGACCGTAACGGCGCTCTTCCCGCAGCCGTTCATAATCGTATTCTTCCTGATATTGAATATGCTTCAACGCTTTTTACCTTTACATACCCGGCAGCTCAATGCCCGCGGCGTCGCCCAGTATCTTATATACATCTGCCATCATCTGCTGCACACGCATCTCACAGAGCAGCATCTGAGCGGTACTCTCCTGCGCGAACAGGAGCCCGCTTATCTGCTGAAAGCGGGTTACATCATCATCCGAAGTCTGTGCGCCGCTCACAGCAGCCATCTGCAGCTGCAGTTGCAGCCGTTTGTATTCCTTTACAAGCGCACGGCTCGTCTCGTCACTATCCACCGCTTCCTTCAGGCGGCGGTAATCCTGACAGACATCACTCTCACGGATCGCCCGCGCAAGTGTATTGGCTTCGTCATAAACCTGCATGGTTTTCCTTCCCTTTACAAAATCGGCGGCCGGAAACCGGCCGCGTTTGTGTGTCAGCCCAGATCAACGATGACCGGTAAGATCATCGGATTGCGCTTGATCTTTTCATAAATGTAATGATGCAGCTCATCCTTGATACGTGTCTTGATGCTTGGCCAGTCGCTTCCTTCGATGCGCCCATAGCTGCTGATGATATTGCGTACATTGGTGCGGATGCCTTCGATCAGGTCCTCGTTGTCGCGCATGTACACGAAGCCGCGGCTGATCACATCGGGGCCGGAAACGAGCACACAGTTCGTGCGGTCAAATGCCATCGCGACAATGATCAGGCCGTCCTGGCTCAGGTGCTTGCGGTCGCGCAGCACGACATTGCCAACGTCACCAATGCCCAGGCCGTCGACTAGTACGGTTCCGGTAGGCACTTCGCCCGCGATACTCACGCTGTCGGGACCTAGCTCGATCACCTGGCCGTTCTCCGGCAGGATGATGTTCTGACGGGGCGTGCCCATGCTTTCAGCAAGCTCGCCATGTTGCCAGAGCATGCGGTATTCGCCGTGCACAGGGATGAAATACTTGGGCTGCACCAGTGCATGGAACAGCTTGATCTCTTCCTGGCACGCATGGCCGGAAACATGGACTTCCGCCATTGCGTCATAGATGACTTCCGCTCCGCAGCGGTAGAGCTGGTTGATCACGCGGGAAACGAAAATTTCATTGCCCGGGATAGCGGACGCGCTCAGGATGACCTTGTCGGACTGCTTGATCTGGAGCTTGCGGTGCTCAGAGAACGCCATACGCGTCAGGCCGGCCAGAGGTTCACCCTGGCTGCCGGTCGTCAGGATCACCAGCTCGTCATCACGGAAACGGTCGAGATCATCGATCTCCAACAGGAATCCATCTGGTACCTGCAGTTCGCCAAGCTCCATGGCAACAGCAGCTACGTTCACCATGCTGCGGCCGACAAAGCAGATCTTTCTGTTGTATTGCACAGCGCAGTCCACGACCTGCTGGAGTCTTCCGACATTGCTTGAGAACATTGCGATGATCACGCGCCCGACCGCACTGCCGATCTGCTCGAAGAACGTGTCTCCGACCTTGCGTTCGCTCATCGTATAGCCGCGGCGCTCGATGTTCGTGCTTTCGCAAAGGAGTGCAAGCACACCTTCGTCTCCAAGCGCGGAGAGCGTATGCAGGTCTGTCATTTCGCCGTCCAGAGGCGTAAAGTCGATCTTAAAGTCGCCGGAGCACACGACAGTGCCCACAGGCGAAGTGATTGCAAGCGCGAAAGCGCCTGGGATCGAGTGCGTGACTTTGATGAAACGTACCGTGAAGCAGCCGAGTGTGATGACCTGCCTGGGTACGACAACATTGAGCGTCACATTGTTCACATGATGCTCGTTCAACTTGCTTTCGATAAGCGCCATTGTCAGGCGCGAACCGTAAAGCGGGGCCGGCGCTTCAGCGACCACATATGGCACAGCGCCGATATGATCCTCATGGCCGTGCGTAAACACATAGCCTCGGATACGGTCCTTATTTGCAACCAGATAGCTGGCATCCGGAATGACCAGATCGATTCCCAGCATATCGTCCTTTGGGAACATGGAGCCGCAGTCTACCACGATGATGTCCTTGTCGTACTCGAACACCGTGATATTTTTGCCGAACTCATCAATACCCCCTAGGGGTATGATCCTCAACTTCGGTGAATTTACCATATTTACCTGCTTTCCTGTCCCTGCCTGCGAAACACTGTCCGCGGAAGGACAGAACTGTTCCCGGCATTCTTTGGTATATGCTATTACCCTCGTGCATTATCGATATGCACAACTCTAACCATAGCATACCACAAAAATGCGCGGAATGCTATACCAAAATATAAAAAATATAAAGAAATTTCTAGAAAAATCTGGATTTTTAAGCGAGGCCCAGAAGATCCAGGATATCTTCCTTCTCAATCACGCCAACGCTGCGGCGGGCTTCCTCGCCGTTCTCGAATACGATCAGCGTGGGAATGGACGCGATGCGGTACTTGCGCGCCAGCATCATTTCATCGTCTACATTGACCTTACCCACAATGGCACGGCCTTCGGTCTCCTCAGCGACCTCTTCCACCGTTGGAGCCAGCATGCGGCACGGACCGCACCAGGTTGCCCAGAAATCCACCAGGACGGGCTTATCTGCCTTGAGTACTTCCTGCTCAAAATTTGCAGCCGTAAAAATCTTTTCGCTCATTGTTTTACTCCTTCTTCTCTTTCTGAGAAACGACAGCTACTACTGTCGGACGCCAGTCATCATTCTTGCGCAGGCGTACGTCAAACAGCCGCACCGCGCCGTAACCGACTGACATACCGGCTATAGCAGCAACCAATGT
>JAFYDF010000061.1 GCA_017544935.1 Clostridia bacterium | reverse complement strand
GTTCTACTTCCGCACGACTGACGTTACCGGCAACATCAAACTGCCTGACGGCGTTGAGATGGTAATGCCCGGCGACAACATCGAGATGGAAGTCACCCTGATCACGCCGATCGCCATCGAGGCTGGTCTGCGCTTCGCTATTCGCGAGGGCGGCCGCACGGTAGGTTCCGGCGCTGTTATCTCCATTATCGAATAATCCGTAAACATTCCCGCTGCGGGCAGTATGCCTGCCCGCGGCGGTACCAGACCGAAAGAGGTGTTCCAATATGGCAGCCAAGGAAGCCAGAGCTAACATCGTGCTGGCCTGCACCGAGTGCAAGCAGCGCAATTACAACACCAAGAAAAATAAGAAGAACACCCCCGACCGTATTGAGCTGACCAAGTACTGCCGTTTCTGCAGGAAACATACTGCTCACCGCGAAACGAGGTAACCGTATGGCAGACGAGAAAACGACCGTCAAGGAGACCGGTGCGGCGAAGACTGAAAACAAGTTTCTCGCTTTCATCAAGGCTCTCCCGAATAAGATTGCCACACCGTTCAAAAACATGTGGCATGAGCTGAAGAAGGTCACGTGGCCTACCAAGAAGGATCTGATCAACTACACCTGCATCGTGCTTCTCTTCATGGTGTTCATGGGTGTTGTGATCGGCCTGCTGGATATGGGCGCGTCCAGGCTCGTCACGGCAATCAGCTCGCTGAAGAATACGGATACGGCGGAGGAAGCCGTTGCTGAAGTGGCCGAAACTGTTCCTGAAGTCGCTGAGAATGCTGTTGTTGAAGAAGCAACACAGACAGCGGAGCAGGCTCAGACTGAAGCCGGCAGCAATTAAGGAGATTCAAGCATGGCCGAAACGGAAAAGACCCCGCAGTGGTACGTCGTTCATACTTACTCGGGCTATGAAAACAAGGTCAAGGACAACCTTGAGAAGACTGTGGAAAATAACGAGGAAATGCAGAAACTCATTTTCGAAGTTACTGTTCCTACAGAAGAGGTTGACGAGATCCGCAACGGTAAGCGCGTAACGACACAGCGCAAGACCTTTCCCGGCTACGTGCTGGTAAAGATGATCATTACCAGTGAAAGCTGGTATGTGGTGCGCAATACACGCGGTGTAACGGGCTTTGTTGGCCCGGAAAGCAAGCCTGTTCCGCTTTCTGATCAGGAAGTCGAACGGATGCTGACAAGCCGCTCCAGAGAAGCGCGCTTCAACATTGCTGTCGGTGAGGATGTCCGTATCCTATCCGGCCCGCTTGAGAATTTCACCGGCACGGTGGAGGAAATCGACATGGATCGCGCCAAGATCCGCGTGAAGGTCAAGATGTTCCTCGGCCGCGAAATGCAGGTGGAAGTGGACCTGGATCAGGTCCAGAAGATGGAATAACATCCATCGTTCGTTCCCGCGTGGGAGGTACGCCGTATAGCGACGTGCCGCCATTACCACATTTAGTGAGGAGGTGCCATCTCACATGGCAAAGAAAGTTACCGGTATCATTAAGCTGCAGGTCCAAGCGGCCAAGGCAACTCCTGCCCCGCCGATCGGCCCCGCACTTGGTCAGCATGGCGTGAACATCCCTGGCTTCTGCAAGGAGTTCAATGCCCGCACTGCGAAGCAGGAAGGTTATATCATTCCTGTTGTTATCACGGTGTATTCTGACCGTTCTTTCACCTTTATTACCAAGACTCCTCCGGTACCCGTTCTGATCAAGAAGACACTGGGTATCGAGAGCGGTTCTGCACGGCCCAACCGTGATAAGGTTGCGCAGCTGACCAAGGCCCAGGTCCGCGAAATCGCGGAAAAGAAAATGCCTGACCTGAATGCGGCCAGCATCGAGGCTGCCATGAGCATGGTCGCCGGCACTGCGCGCTCCATGGGCATTACCGTGGAAGAATGAGGGGAGGAAGAATAAATGAAACACGGCAAGAAGTATATTGACAGCAAAAAGCTGATCGATCCCCTCAAGTATTATGAAGTTGCTGAAGCAGTCGAGCTCGTAAAGCAGACCGGCAAAGCCAAGTTTGACGAGACTGTCGAACTGAGCATCCGCCTGGGCGTTGACCCCCGCCATGCTGACCAGCAGGTCCGCGGCGCGGTCGTTCTGCCGCACGGCACGGGCAAGGTTGTCCGTGTGCTGGTGTTCGCTAAGGGCCCCAAGGCTGAAGAAGCCAAGGCTGCCGGCGCTGATTTCGTCGGTGAAATGGACATGGTCGAGAAGATCCAGAAGGAAAACTGGTTCGGATTCGACGTCTGCGTTGCCACTCCTGACATGATGGGTGTTGTTGGCCGTATCGGCCGCATCCTGGGCCCCAAGGGCCTGATGCCCAACCCGAAGTCCGGTACCGTGACCATGGACGTAACCAAGGCCATCGCTGACATCAAAGCCGGTAAAGTTGAGTACCGCATCGACAAGACCGCCATCGCGCACTGCCCGATCGGCAAGGTCTCCTTCGACGCGGACAAGCTGGTAGAGAACATGAACACCCTGATGGAAGCCATCATCAAGGCTAAGCCCGCTACGGCTAAGGGCACCTATGTGCGTTCGCTGTATCTCAGCACCACCATGGGTCCCTCCATCCGTGTGAACGCTACCAAGTTCTGATCATAATAGGGAATCAAAAAATGCACGTCCGCGAGGGCGTGCGTTTTTTTGATGGCTTTTTACACCAATCTCAGGGCGGGCTTGGCATTGAGATCAAGGTCTGCAATCTCGCCTCGAATGAGCCGGTAATAGGCAGCACTGCCGATCATTGCGGCATTATCCCCGCACAGCTTGAGCTCGGGCATATACAGCTTCATATGGGCCTTCTGGCAGGCTTGTGTAAAGGCTGCGCGAAGCCCGCTGTTTGCGGAAACACCTCCGGCCAGAGCAACACATTTCACATGGTTATCCAGCGCTGCCTGCATCGTCTTGCTGAGCAATGCGTCCACGACTGCCTGCTGGAAAGAAGCTGCAAGGTCTTCGGGCGGCATCGTTTCACCGCGCTGATCCAGCTTATGCACTGCATTGATGAATGCGGTCTTTAAACCTGAAAAACTGAGATCGTATGGGCCCGGCGCATGCGCCATGGGCAGCTTGAGTGCATGAGGATTACCTTTCTGTGCAAGCTTATCCAGAAGCGGTCCGCCAGGATAAGGCAGATGCAGAACGCGTGCTGCCTTGTCGAAAGCTTCGCCTGCGGCATCATCCTGTGTGCAGCCGAGGAGGCGGTATACACCGTAATCCTCTACCATTAGGATATGACTGTGACCGCCGCTGGCTACGAGACATAGGAACGGCGGGGTCAGCTCCGCATGCGTAAGGTAATTGGCGCAGATATGTCCTTCGATATGATTGACAGGGATCAGCGGCTTTTCAAGCGCGTAAGCTAGACCCTTGGCGCAGCTGACGCCTGTCAGCAAGGCACCTACCAGACCGGGGCCGCAGGTAACGCCGATCGCATCGATCTCATCAAAGGTCAGGCCTGCTTCCTTGAGCGCATGATCCACCATGCGGTCTACGGCGTCCACGTGCGCGCGGCTCGCGATTTCAGGGACCACACCGCCGTACAGAGCATGCAGCGGGATCTGGGAAAACACCTCATTGGAGAGGATCACACGGCCATTCTGAATCACTGCTGCGGCGGTCTCGTCGCAGCTTGACTCAATGGCCAGGATGTTGACCTTCTCTTTTGTTTTCAGCTGTGCCGCTTTTTCACGGCAGACATCGATATAACTCATACTGGTCCTCATGTTTTCAGGATTACAAAATACGCTCCAGGTCAATCTCATAGTGCAGGGGGATGCCGTTTTCTCCCGTGAGGGGAATCTGTGGCTTTTTCTTGCGCGCTTTATCCACAACCCCGCGGCGAAGACAGAGCAGGTCAAATCCCCTTCGCTGATAAAACCGCAATGCCCGCAGTGCATCATTTGTCGTGGTCAGAACAAGGCGTCGGAGATGCTGCTTTTTTGTTTCCGCAACTGCCTGTTCCAGAAGTATCGTGCCGATGCCCTGCCCTTCATGCAGGCTGTCCAGAGAAAGGATCTCCAGAGCATCATCTAATGTACGCCAGGTGATCATCCCGATGATCTCTCCGGATTCCAGAATGGCTTTGCCCTGTACATTTGACAGATTGATGGTTTCGCCGTGCACGAGCATTTCAAGCGAGAACCAGCGGCTGATCAGGAATGCATTGACTCTGGCACGGTCCAGTTCTTCCAATCGCTTGAGTTCCATTATTGATCCTCATTTTCGGGGCGGTTACAGCGGTAATACCGGAAACCCTCATTTTCCTCAACGAACCGGAAGCCTGCCTTTTCCAGTACATGCTGGCTGCGTATATTCCGGGATACCGCATCGGCAAATACGGTCTTAAGCCTCAGATCATTAAAAGCATAGCGCAGGGCCAGGATCTCAGCCTGTGTACCGTAGCCTCTGTTCTTAACACTGTCATTCTTAAGG
This sequence comes from Clostridia bacterium, assembly GCA_017544935.1. Taxonomy (GTDB): domain Bacteria; phylum Bacillota; class Clostridia; order Christensenellales; family Aristaeellaceae; genus SFMI01. The sequence goes on along the minus strand of JAFYDF010000061.1, from coordinate 19,335 downwards.
TGGATGCTGAGTGTGCACTCGCCGGCTTCCCGGTCGATGTGCTTCAGATCCAGCGCGCCGATAGGCTTCCCTTGCAGCATGATTGCGAGCATAACGCGTGATGGTTCCTGCTTTTTATCGAAGAACCGGTTTACTGCATCCGCATCATAGCGGTAAACGGGGCACTGCGCAGGGTCTGCATACATGGATGGATCGTTTTCCCAATCCATGAACAAAGCATGGCAGAGGTGGCGCGTCATAGGCTCAAGAGTGACCGTATCTGACACCTGCGCTGCGTTCATATCCACGGTGCGGACGATCCGGTAATCGCCCGGCTTGCCGGATGGGGACATACCGATCAGGCAGCGTGACACCCGAAGTGTGGTAGGCAGGGGAATGCTGCGTACCATCTCATATGCATGCGCCAGTTTATCGTTATCCTGATCCATGAACAGCGTAGTGTGGAAGATGAAATCAGAATCGTACGGATGCAGCGCGATGCCGAACCTGTCCTGCATGAGCACATTCAGCTGATCATGCACGGTGCTGAGTTCCGGGCATTCACCGTACCGCAGCCAGACAATGCCGTTCTCCTTTTCAAGACCGCGTACTGGCACTAGGATGGGAGATAAAGAACAACAGTATGCGGTCAGACATTCCATTACAGCGTCTATCTGGTCATCCGGAACAAGGAAGGACATCTTTAGGGAAATGTGCAGGGGGAGCTTGAAATCCTGAAGCCCGAGAGCGGTTTCCGCCTCGTGCTTTATGCTGCACAGCGTTTCCAGCTGGTCATTCACATCGGCTCCTGTCCAGATGTACATGAGATCCTCCTTCAGATATGGCGTTTGCGAAGCACACAGATCACCGCCAGTACGGTTGCTGCAAGCAGCCAGCCAGGCAGCACGGTCAGCGCCAGCTGGACAGCCAGAGCAGAAAACATCCGCTCGGGCATCAGACAGATGAGCAGGTCGGTCCTGGGGTCAAGAAGCCAGAGATCGTTAGTAAACAACACTTTGTGCAGGGCAATGAACGCGCCTTCAAAATTGACGGAAAAGCATGTTCCGATAGCAAGCAGGATGAGTACTGCAAGTGCAGAGCCAAATGCCAGGCCCTTTGGATCAGGTCTTTTCAGAAGCAGGAAAACAAGGGCGGCGGCAGGAATCAGCAGCAGCCAGGCCTTATCGAACAATGCGAAGAGGAGACGGATATCATTCAGGTGTGTCAGCTCTTTCTCATTGAAATACGGCATTTCTGCACTGTCGCCGGATAAGTACACTGCCAGTGCCTGGGCGATTTCGTCATAACGGTCTTCTGTAACGCCCAAGTGCTCCGTGCCGGCATAGGCATGAAAACAGCGGGCATAGAGCGCGCCGTCGCGGCCCATATGGGTAACGGCGGCGCACGTGATAACGATCAATATGAGCAGCAGGCAGACCGCTGTGCCCAAAGAATAGAGAACGCGGCGCATTACTGCATCTTCAGGTAGGCAACGGTGAAACCGTCGAGGTCGCCATTCATTACGTCATCAATGGCTCCGGTCTCATAGCCGGTGCGGTGATCCTTGACCATGGTATAGGGCTGGAAGACATAGGAGCGGATCTGGCTGCCCCATTCGATCTTCTTCATCTCACCCTTAATATCGGCCATTTGCTGTTCACGTTCACGCTCACGCAGCTCAAGCAGCTTTGATTTCAGCATACGCAGACAGGTCGCACGGTTTTGCACCTGGTCACGTTCTGTCTGACAGGCGACGACAATTGTCACGTCATCCTTTACATAAGTCATACGCACAGCGGAACTGGTTTTGTTGACGTTCTGTCCGCCGGCACCGCTGGAGTGGTAGGTGTCCACTCGTACATACTTCATATCGACTTCAATATCGCCGTTGTCTTCTTCCAGAAGCGGGGCAACGTCCAGCGAAGCGAAACTGGTATGCCGGCGGGCGTTGCTGTCAAACGGGCTGATACGCACCAAACGGTGTACACCCTTCTCACCGCGCAAGAAGCCATACACATGGTCGCCGCTCACTTCAAAGGTAACGGACTTGAGACCTGCTTCGTCGCCGTCCAGGATATCCAGGAGCTTTACTGTAAAGCCCATATGCTCACAGTAGCGCACATACATGCGGTAGAGCATGCTGGTCCAGTCCTGGGCTTCCGTTCCGCCGGCTCCCGCATGCAGGGAGAGCACGGCGTCACAGTCATCGTACGGACCGCGCATCAATGTCTCAAGCTCGAGAGACTCAGTCTCTTTGCGTACGGTGTCCAGCGTCTCACCGACTTCGCCGACCATAGAGCTGTCATTCTCCTCTTCAGCCAGTTCCATCATGACTTCAATATCATCGCACTGGCTCAGGAGCCCGTTATAATGCTCCAGTTTGCCTTCCAGCTGGCTGATGCGGCGTGTGACATGAGTGCTGCGGCTCAGGTCGTCCCAGAAACCCTCGGCATTCTGTTCTTCCTTGAGCTCGACCAGTTCTTCCTCCATATGTTCGATATGCAGGCCTTCGCCGACATCCTTGAGACGGCGGCGCAGTTCGTCCAGGTCAGCACGGTATTTTTCAAATTCCAGGATCATATCATTATTCCTCCGTCAATTCGTTTTCAGTGTGAAGCGATGAACGGGGACGCTACTGCAGGTTCCGCCCGCAGCAGTTCTTATACTTCTTTCCGCTGCCACAGGGGCAGGGATCATTGCGCCCGGGACGCTTGTCGACTTTCACGGGACCGGCTCCGCTCTTTCGCGATTCCGCAGCGGCTTTTTCGGTCGCGGAGGCATTCTTCACATCGTTTGTGCCGGTAATGGTAGCGACTGCCTGACGGCGCTGTGCATTCTTGTCAGCGACCTGTGCCAAGAAGACCAGACGCACTGTGTCTTCACGGATCAGACGTACCATATCCTCAAACATATCATACGATTCCATCTTATATTCGTTAATGGGATCACGCTGCGCGTAGGCGCGCAGGCCGATTCCATCACGCAACTGGTCCATGGCATCGATATGATCCATCCAGCGGCGGTCTACGGCATGCAACAGGAATGCACGTTCAAGTTCGCGCATATCATGTCCGTACGCAGTCAGCTGTGCTTCACGCTTGGCATACAGGTCCAAAGCAACAGCTTTGAGGCGGTCTTTCAGCGCTTCCTTGCTGATCTTGCGCAGTTCCTCTTCATGCTGTGTAATTACGGTAGCAGGCACGCACAGACGGGAAAGATAATCTGCCAGACTATCCAGCTGCCATGCAGCAGAATCTGCATCCGCACAATCGTGCGCGATCGCACCGGCGATCAGTTCATCGATCATGTTAACGATATTATCGTGGACATTCTCGCCTTCCAGCACCTGTTTGCGCTGCTTATAGATCAGCTCACGCTGCTGGTTCATGACATCGTCATACTGCAGCACGTGCTTGCGGATCTCATAGTTGCGGCTTTCCATGCGCTTCTGTGCATTCTCGATCTGCTTGGTCAGCAGGTTGGCATCCAGAGGTGTGTCTTCATCCATGCCGAGCCTGGCGGTGATTGCCTTCATGCGCTCGCCGCCGAAGATGCGCAGCAGATCGTCCTCCATACTGATGAAGAACTGGCTGCTGCCCGGGTCACCCTGACGTCCGGCGCGGCCGCGCAGCTGGTTGTCGATACGGCGGCTCTCATGACGCTCGGTGCCCAGAATATGAAGTCCGCCCAGAGCAACCACGCGGTCATGCTCGGCGTCGGTCTTCTTCCTGTACTCGGCCTTCAGTTCATTGTAATGCTTGCGCGCTGCAAGAATTTCCTCATCCACATCATCATTGTGGCCGGTAGCGGCTTCAATGATGTCTTCGCTGTACTCTTCCTGACGCATTGTACGGCGAGCCATAAAGTCAGGGTTGCCGCCGAGCAGAATATCGGTACCACGGCCCGCCATGTTCGTGGCAATGGTGACTGCTCCATAATGACCAGCCTGAGCAACGATTGCAGCTTCGCGGGCATGATGCTTGGCGTTCAGAACTTCATGCTCCACACCGCGCAGTGAAAGCATATGCGACAGCAGTTCACTGACCTCGACCGAGATGGTACCTACCAGTACGGGTTGGCCGGTAGCATGACGGCGGATGATCTCTTCAATGACAGCCTTATATTTTCCCTTCTTGGTCGTGTAGACCATATCGTTCAGATCCTTACGGATCATGGGCTTGTTAGTGGGAATGACCACGACGTCCAGGTTGTAGATGCCCTGGAATTCGGCTTCTTCCGTCTTAGCAGTACCGGTCATACCGGACAGCTTGCTGTACATGCGGAAGAAGTTCTGGTAGGTAATGGTAGCCAGGGTGCGGCTTTCGCGTTCGACTTTGACATGTTCCTTGGCTTCAAGTGCCTGGTGAAGGCCATCAGAGAAGCGGCGGCCGACCATGATTCGGCCGGTGAACTCGTCTACGATCATGACCTGATTGTCCTGCACCACATAATCCACATCGCGCTTCATGATCGCATTGGCTTTCAGAGCTTGAATGATATGATGATACAGTTCGTTGTTCTCGGGGTCAGACAGGTTCTCTACGCCAAAGTGCTTTTCGGCCTTTTCTATGCCGCGCTCGGTCAGGGTAGCGGTCTTTTCCTTCTCATCTACCCAGTAATCGCCGGTAATCTCGACTTCTTCGCCCATCAGACGGCGCACAGTACTGGACTGGCCGGCAAGCTCGGGATCCTCTTTCTTCTCGCCCTTTTCAAGGCGGATCACGAAGCGGTCGGCCTTTTCATACATATCGGTCGACTTCTCACCCTGGCCTGAAATAATCAGCGGGGTACGTGCTTCATCGATGAGTATGGAGTCCACCTCGTCGACAATGGCGAAGTTGTGTCCGCGCTGGACCATGTTTTCCTTATACACGACCATGTTGTCGCGCAGGTAGTCAAAGCCCAGCTCATTATTGGTGCCATATGTGATATCACAGTTGTATGCAGCTTTGCGCTGTTCCGGGGTCATGCCCGTAAGGATGATGCCGACAGACAGGCCGAGATAGCGGTACAGCTTGCCCATTTCTTCACCCTGGAACTGTGCCAGATAATCGTTGACGGTCACGATATGCACGCCCTTGCCTGAAAGCGCGTTCAGATAAGCAGGCATAGCGGCGGTCAGGGTTTTACCTTCACCGGTCTTCATTTCAGCAATACGTCCCTGATGCAGTACAATACCGCCGATCATCTGGACTTTGAACGGACGCAGACCAAGCACGCGTTTGCTGCCTTCGCGTACTACAGCGTATGCCTCGACCAGAAGATCGTCCAGACTTTCACCGCCCTGTGCACGAGCTTGAAGTTTCTTGGTCTTTTCGCGCAGCTGTTCATCTGTCAGTTTTTCATATTCAGGCTCCAGCGCATCAATAGCATCAGCCATTTTATATAGAGGCTTAAGCAATTTTTCAGGGCTGGGGGTCAAAAGTTTTTTAATCAGTTCCATAACAGGGACTCCTCATTGCGATTCAATCGTTGCGGTAAACCATAACTAGTGCAACATGTTATTATAACATGAAAGGATACAGATTGACAAGGTATGCGAATTGCCTCAGCCGGGATCCGGGAGAAGGAAAACACAGGTTCTGCGGCGAATAAAAGGGAAGAGAAAGGGGAGTGCAGGTTGCTTGAAAAAGGAAGAAAAGACAAACGCGCTACGGTTGCTGGATGCACGAAATGTGATCCATCAGGTACATGTATATGATCCGGATGCCGCAGATGGTATGGAAGTTGCACAGCTGCTGGGTGAAGCAGCGGATCGAGTTTTTAAAACGCTGGTTACAGTGTCTGCCTCTCGCCATTATTATGTTTTTGTGGTTCCGGTCAACGCTACATTGCATCTGAAAAAGGCTGCCTCTGCTGTGGGCGAGAAAAGCATAGCCATGCTGCCCCAGAAAGAACTCCTTCCTTTGACTGGATATATCCATGGCGGATGCTCGCCTGTCGGTATGAAAAAGCTTTTTCCAACATTCATTCATGAGACAGCGCAGCTGTTCGATACTATATTTGTCAGTGCAGGCCGCCGGGGATGCCAGATGGAATTGTCGCCGGATACACTCTGTGAACTGATCGGTGCAAAATATGCTGATCTTACGGAAGAATAATGTAAAGAATAATGATGGCTCTGCCCGGCGAAAGCCGGGTTTATGTATGTTTAAAAGAAATCAGGAACCAGAATGCAAGAATATGCATTGACTTTGCTTTTAATTCCGAGTAAAATGGTAGAGTAATTTCTGCTCGAAAGGATAACTATGAGCGAACGTGTATGGCGGATTCTGATTGAATCCTTTCCGAAGATACTTCTGCCGGGCCTGCGTATGACCCTGCCGCTGACGGTCATCGCATTCAGTATTGCAATGGTGATCGCTGTCATTGTTGCAATGGTGCAGTATGCGCATGTTCGCGTTCTGTCGCAGGTCTTCCGCGCATATATCTGGATCATCCGCGGTACGCCGCTTCTGGTACAGCTTTTCGTAGTGTTTTACGGGCTGCGCGCAGGCTATTACATGAGCCCTTTCTGGGCTGCAGTCCTTGTTTTTTCAATCAATGAAGGCGCGTATTGTGCCGAGACGATGCGCGGTGCCCTTGAAGCGGTACCCGTCGGACAGATCGAGGCAGGCTACTGCGTCGGCATGTCGTATACGCAGATCATGCGCCGCATCGTATTGCCCCAGGCACTGCGTACGGCTTTTCCTCCGCTTTCGAACTCTCTGATTTCGATGGTGAAGGATACTTCTCTTGCCTCGAACATTACTGTGGCTGAGATGTTCATGGCTACACAGCGCATCAACGCACGCTATTATGAACCACTTGCGTTATATCTGGAAGTAGCGGTAATCTATCTTATTTTCTGCACATTGCTGACATGGCTGCAGCGTCTTGGAGAAAAGAAACTGTCTGCCTATACAAAAAAGGAGGCTCGCCATGCTTGAGGTATCTAACCTGAGCAAGTCCTTTGGTGGCGTGCCGGTATTGCGCAATATATCTCTGCGCGTAGACAAAGGTGACGTGACAGCAGTGATTGGCCCCAGTGGCGGCGGAAAAACGACGCTGCTTCGGTGTTTGAATTTCCTCGAGCGCGCTGACGAGGGGCAGATGGTATTTGGAGAGAATACCTACAACCTTCGTAATGTATCCAAGCATGATATTGCCGCTATTCGCATGCGGACCGGGTTTGTTTTCCAGAACTTTAATCTGTTCAGTAACAAAACTGCTATTCAGAATGTGACCGAAGGCCTGGTCATAGCGCGTAAGATGCCACGTGAGAAGGCGAATGACATCGCGATAAGAGCCCTGGAGCGTGTCGGGCTGAAAGAACGCGCAAGTTATTATCCCAACCAGCTCTCCGGTGGTCAGCAGCAGCGTGTGGCGATTGCCCGCGCGCTTGCGACTGAGCCAGAGATTATCTATTTCGATGAACCCACCAGTGCGCTGGATCCGGAACTGATCGGCGAGGTCCTGGCAGTGATGCGAGATCTTGCCAGAAGTGGAATGACCATGCTTGTGGTCACTCATGAAATGCGCTTTGCGCGTGACGTTTCGTCCCAGGTGATCTTCATGGAGGAAGGGCAGATCATTGAAAGCGGCCCATCTGCTGCGTTTTTTGCCGCTCCCCGTGAGGCTCGTACACAGACCTTCTTGCGGAATTTGTCCGCTGAAGAAAAAATATGAAAGGGAATGATGAAAATGCTGCGTAAACTGACTGCTATTCTTTTGACACTTTCTCTTCTTTTCTCGCTGTCCGCTGCTTTTGCTGATGACCTGCTTGATAATGTAAAAGCTGCTGGCAAGATCGTGATTGCTACGGAGGGCGATTGGGCTCCCTGGACTTATCATGATGAGACTGATGCATTTGTCGGATTTGACGTAGATGTCGCCCGGGCTGTTGCTGCCTATCTGGGTGTTGAAGCGTCCTTCATCGATTGCCCGTGGGAAAGCATCTTCATGGGTATTGACAGTAAAATGTATGACATTACTGCGAATGGTGTGGAAATCACCGATGAGCGCAGTGAGAAGTATGATTTTTCTGTGCCCTATGCTTACCTGCGCACTGCCGTTATCGTGCGTGGTGACAATGACTCAATCAACAGCTTTGAAGACCTGAAAGGCAAGCGCACCGTGAACAGTGCCGGCAGCACCTATGCGCTGACTGCTGAGGGATATGGCGCGACCGCTGATATCGTCAGCACGCTCGCCCAGACCATGGATCTGGTTCTCATCGGTAGCGCAGATGCCACGCTGAATGCGGAGCTTTCGTTCTATGATTACGTGAAAGAACACCCGGAAGCAAATCTTAAGATTGCTGTTTTGAGCGAAGAAGTCAGCCCCGTAGCTATTCCGATTCGGAAGGGCGCCGAGAATGCGACTTTCCTTGCTGCGGTCAATGAGGCGATTGAGGCCCTGCGTGCGGACGGCACACTAAAGGCGATTTCTGAGAAGTACTTTGGCGGCGATATCACTACGCTGGAATAATAAAGCATAAGAAACAGGGGAGCCCTTCATGCAGTTGAAGGGTTCCCCTATTTGTTGGCGTTTTTGCCAATAATCAAATGGCTTATTGGAGCTTCCAGGCTAAGTCAGCCAGGAAGAGCTGATCTTCCAGTTTTTCAACAGTAGTATCTGCACCGATGTGGACAAATTCGATTCCCATGATGTTCGCAAAATCGCGCATCTGTTCTGCATCCACATCATAAGACAGCGTGGTATGATGCGCGCCGCCTGCAGTGATCCAGCATTCAAGACCGGTCTGCAGGTCGGGCAGAGCACGCCACATGACACGCGCCACCGGCAGGTTGGGCATGGGCATGATGGGCTTGACTGCCTCGATATCCTGGCAGATCAGGCGCATACGGCCGCCCAGATCGATCAGGCTTACAACGACAGCAGGTCCGGCTTTGCCTTCGAACACGAGGCGGGCCGGGTCTTTTTCATTCATGCCGATCCCGAGGTGATGGGTCTCGATACGCGGCCGTCCGGCTGCCAGTGTGGGGCATACCTCGAGCATATGCGCGCCCAGGCTGTACTCCTGACCCTTGACAAGATGGTAGGTATAATCCTCCATAAAGCCGGTACCGCCTTTTTGGCCTTCTGTCATGGCTTTAATGACCGCCGTCATGGCAGCCACCTTCCAGTCACCTTCGCCGCCGTAGCCGTAACCCTGCGCCATCAGATGCTGGCTGGCCAGACCGGGCAGCTGTTCCATGCCGTACAGATCCTGGAAAGTATTGCTGAAGGCACGGCAGCCTTCGCGGTCCATCATCCGCTTCATGGCGATCTCTTCACGTGCCTGATAACGGATAGCGTCAATATTGTCTGTAGCAATATCATAGTTTGCGGTGTATTCCTTCATGAGGTCATCGATCTCGGCTTCGGTAACGGAGTTCATTTCCTTTACCAGATCGCCTACTGCCCAGGTGTTTACCTGCCAGCCAAGCTTGAGCTGAGCTTCGACCTTATCGCCTTCCGTGACAGCGACCTGACGCATATTGTCACCGAAGCGCATGACCTTCATTTGCCTGGAGACGGCTGCACCGACAGCGGTGCGCATCCACTTTGCGAGACGCAGCTGCACTTCCTCATCCTGCCAGTATCCTGCAATCACTTTGCGCGGCTTGCGCAGGCGCGCACCCAGAAATCCATGCTCACGGTCGCCATGCGCGGCCTGATTCAGATTCATGAAATCCATATCGATCTCTTCATTGGGGATCTCACGGTTATACTGCGTTGCAAAATGACACCAGGGCTTTTGCAGCGCTGCCAGACCGCTTAGCCACATCTTGCTGGGACTGAAGGTATGGCACCAGGTGATCACGCCGGCACATTCATCCTTAAAGTTCGCTTCAGCAATAGTACGGCTGATCTCTTCAGATGTCTTGGCGGTGACTTTGTATACGATGCGGCAGGGGAGCAGGCCCCCGGCGTTCAGCTTGTCTGTCATTTCCTGTGCACGTGCAGCTACGGTGGCAAGCACTTCAGCTCCATACAGGTCCTGGCTGCCGACGACAAACCAGAACTCATAATCTTTCATAAGCATAGGTAAAACCCCTCCTTTATTCAGGCATTGTCTGCACGGCAGCGCGTTCCATGACAAGCGCCTGCTCAAAGCGCGAGCAGTAAGCGTCAAAGCCGCGCATGTCCACTTCATTCGGCGTGCAGACAATGGTTTCTGCATGTTTGAATACGCGTTCGTTCAAGAACTCTTCAAGAGTCTCGTCTTCATTACGCTGCACACGATAGGCAGCCAGCAGCGCCATGCCCCAGGGCCCTCCTTCACCGGCTGTTTCCATGACGGAAACAGGCGCTTCCAGTGCCGCGGCTAGCAGCTGCTGCGCTGTGCCGGGTGTCTTGAACAGGCCGCCGTGTCCCAGCAGCCGTTCTACGCGTACATGCTCGCGGGAAAGCAACTGCATGCCGAGACGCAGTGTGACCATGGAAGAACATACGAGCGCGCGTGCAAAGTTCTCAAATGTAAGCTGAGCGTCCGGCAGTCGGGCCAGCAGCGGTCGGCCTGCGGTCAGATCGGTCAGTGGTTCTCCGGAAAGATAATTAATGTTGAGTATTCCACCGCAGTCAGGGGTTCCGCGCATTGCGGCACGGAACAGTGCCGTATAGACGGTGCCAGGATCTGCAGACATGCCGATGGCATCAGCGAATCCCTGAAGCAATCCCGCCCAGGCATTGATATCGCCTGTGCAGTTATTGCAGTGGACCATGGCGACCGGTCGTCCGTCGGGTGTTGTGACCAGATCAATCTGCGGATACATCCGGGAGAGCGGGCGCTCAAGAACAATCATGGCGAACACTGAGGTGCCGGCGGATACATTGCCTGTGCAAGGAGATACGCAGTTCGTGGCGACCATGCCGGTGCCCGCATCACCTTCGGGCGGCGCAAACGGGATACCTGGCTGAAGGTCACCTGTGGGATCAAGGAGCTTTGCACCTTTTTCTGAGAGCATACCCGCATCTTCGCCGGCAGCAACAATACGGGGCAGCAGTCCGCGAAGAGGTGCGCAGCCGCCCAGTGCATCGAATTTCTGAAGGAACTCTTCATTATATTTACTGTCTTTCAACGGGAACATACCGCTTGCATCGCCTGTACCCAGTACCTTTTCACCTGTCAGCTGCCAGTGCACATACCCGGCTAGCGTGGTAAGAAAAGCAATCTGCGGGATATGCTCTTCTTTGTTCAGAATTGCCTGACGCAGGTGCGCGATGCTCCAGCGCTGGGGAATATTGAAGCCAAACAATTCGCTCAGTTCTGCTGCAGCATCTCCCGTCATAGTATTGCGCCATGTGCGGAAAGGCACCAACAGGCGGTCATTCTTGTCAAAAGCCAGGTAACCGTGCATCATGGCAGATATGCCAATACCACCCAGACGCGTGAGGGTCAGGCCATATCTGCTTTTCACGTCAGCTTTCAGTGCGGCATAAGCGCCCTGAACGCCTTTCCAAACATTATCCAGTGAGTAGGTCCAAATACCGTTTTCCAAACGGTTTTCCCACTGATAGTCCCCAGAAGCAAGAGGTGTGTAATCGTCACCGATCAACACTGCCTTGATGCGCGTAGAGCCCAGTTCAAGTCCCAGGACGGCGCGGCCAGCAGCAATCTGTTCCATGGCTGTCTTCCTTTCGTTTGGGAAGGCGGCCTCCCTCTTCGGGAGGCCGCCGAGACGGTTAAGGATTACTTATTATTAGTATACGTACTTTGTCATACCGCCAGTGCTGATGATCATCCAAGTACCCCACATCAGAGCGGTGAACAGGCCGGGCCACATGCTGTGCGTCTTCTTGCTCATGAAAATGTTCAGAGCGTTTGCAACCGTCATACCAATGGCCAGAGGCAGGATGGCGATAGTGCTGATGTAGAAGCGGTCATTCTTGAAGTAGCCAATGCTGGAAACCGTGTTGCCCTCATTGACCATGATGACGAAGATGAGCCAGAGGAGGAACACACCGCCCAGATTGATCAGGGTGCCGAGTAGGGTAGTCTTGAGCGTACCCTTCACGGAGTCATCGCCCTCGCCGATGCCGATGCTCTTCATTGCCAGGCTACTGGTAAGGAAGTACGGAATCTGGAACAGGAAGTACATCAGGATGCACAGTGTACGGTTGGGCTTGATGGTATTGAACATGAATGTCGCGATGTGCATGCCCTGCTGCGTGTAGGAAGAAATGAGGCTGAACACCAGATAGCCGCAGCCGACGGTGAAGAGGCCGAACAGGAAACTCATGCCGATATAGCTCGGCTTAAAGCCGCCTTCATTAGAGGTAATGAAACCATAGGTCTTCGCATTGCCACCGTGCTTGCGGCCCCAGAGGAAGTGGTAAAGCAGGAACAGAACCAGCATGCCGATTGAGACCATCCACTGCCAGCTGATGAATGTATTGTTAGTACCACCCAGCAGGAACAGCTTGCTGATGTTGATGCCGAAGAAATTGCGCTGAGCAAGAACGCCTGGACGATAAAGCGCAACGGGCAAGATGATGAGCGCAGCCAGGGCGACCCACCACATCCAACTGCCTTTCTTGCATGCGATTGCCGGCTGAGGCTTAAGCTGCAGCTTGCTGAAGGCAACAGTGCCAAGCAAGAAGCTGGCCATGGTGAACATAGCGCAGATAGTAGCAGCAAGCATCACGATGAAGCCGATATCCTTGATCTTCCAGACAAGGCTGATCTTATCAGCATCTGCCCAGGACTTTACACCTTCATCCAAACCGACACCAACTTCGCTGGTGATGGCATAAACCATGGTCTGCACGGCCTGATCGTCTACGAGGTAGTAAGCATGGCAACTGTCGGGCATATAGCAGGCACGATGGTATTCCTTGCCATTGGTGCCGGTGGCAGTATAAGTCTCGCCAATCTTGACTTCAGGCAGATCGGCAGCTGCGGTAGTATAGTCACCAAAGAATATGCGCTTGAGCTGTTCGACCTGGAACAGACCCTTCACGTCATTGTTCGTACGGGCCAAGCAGCTTTCATCCGAGTCGCCCAGGATGAGAGCAAAGTTGAAGTTGTGCTCGTGGTTATCGGCAGAACCATAAATATTCATGCCCAGGTTGACCTGCAGGAAGACTTCTTCCTGATGGTTGATGGCAACAGCCATGCTGTACTGACCGCCCATGGAGTGGCCGCTGGTGACGATCTTGCTGTGATCGATAAAGTTATACAGCTTGATGGCATTCCATACGGTCTCACCGCCCATGGTGGGTAGGCCACTGATGGCGCCGTTGGCAGTCTCGCTTCTGCCGGTAGCAATGTCAGAACGAGCGCAGCCGGTGTAGTCCCAGCTCACGACCACATAGCCACGGCGGGCCAGTTCAACGGCGTAGGAGCTGCCCTGCTCGAGCATGTCGCCACCGCCATGGCAGTACAGTACACAGGGAGCGGGATTGTCAGGTGTTGCACTGTGGGGTTTGTAGAGCAGTGCGCTGATCTCATCGCCATCGGCACTGGTCAGCGTCATACGCGTTACTTCGATTTTGCCCCAGTCGGTGTCGGTGCCGATGATCAGCAACAGCGACAGGCCAAACAGCAAAACAGTGACCAGACACAGAATACGGGTACTCGTTTTCATGTTTGTTTCCTCCTCGCATAATATGATTAGAATGGGATATTGAATCGATCGAACAGGGAAACGCAGCATGCGCCTGGCGATTATCAGGAATGACGCATTGATATAACAGATGCTGTGAAAACCATATAACGGATATCAATGCAGTCTGCTGGCAGGCACATGCTTCTTCATCCAATCATGATGAGCATCTCCTTTTGTATGATTCTGCTTTTCTCGGTCATCTTTATTTAAGCATTTTACAAGCTGCAAATAAAGAAGTCCATTGACAACTTATGGACATTTATTGTCTTTTTGGCAGGAAAACAGACATTTACGGCAAATATTTAATACAGAAGGAGGAGTTTTTATGCTTGCTCGCTTTGAGCGCCGGGTCTTCGATGAAGGCTGTAAGGTGTGGATTAACCGTTATAAAGAGCTGTATAATATACCGCACTGGCATTTTGAAGATGAACTGATTGCATGCGCATGCGGCACAGCTTCTGTCGTGATGGATGGACATATTTTTACCCTTGAATCCAATGACTGCCTGCTTTGCCGCCGAGAGTGCATCCACTATATTTCTGGTGGAGGAGACGGGGAACTGATCGTTACGCAGTTTGACCGTCATATGATCGGCGGCCAGTGGCTGCGTAACCCGCTTTTTCGTGACCAGTATGGCGTGATCGACAGATTGGAGCAGGTCTATCACGAATTTAAAGAGAAGAAACTGCGCTATGCGGAAAAGGTTAATGCAATCATGACAAGTCTGCTGATCGACATTTTCCGGGGTGAGGATCTGTGCGGTGAAGAGGTTCAGGAATCTGCATCCAATCATCGCTTTAAGGAACTGCTGGCACAGATCGATATGCATTCTGACGAGCTTTCTTTCAATGAAGCGGCAGACTTTATGAATATGAGTGAAGCGTATTTTTCCCGATTTTTCAAGCGTATGGCAGGGATGAACTTCTCTCATTACCTAAACGTGATCCGCGTTGACCGCGCAATCGATCTTTTAAAGAATGAACCGGGTATCACCATGGCTGATGTGATGAGCCAGTGCGGCTTTAATACTCTGCGTAATTTCAACCGTGTTTTCAAGGAAATAACCGGTATGGCCCCTTCGCAGATGCCTGACGGATTCGTACTGGACGTGCGGTCACTTGCCACGGAAGAGACATCCTTCGATCCCACGCTGGACAGCTCGGTATCCTTGGGCTGATGATGGCAGACAACAGGAGTAATAGATGAACGGGATCAGAATAAATGATAAGATCAGCTATATAGAGGCTTCAGATAATCCTCTTTCAGCGGATATTGGTATCATAGAGGATAATGGCAGCACATGGCTGTATGATGTCGGGAACGGTGAAAAGAGCATAAGCGGACTGGACGGTAGCTATCATGTGGTCCTGTCCCATTTTCATCCTGACCATACAGGGAATATAAGCAGGGTCCGGACCGGATCTATCTATGTATCCAGGGAGACTTATGCGCATGTCCAATGCGGTACAGTCGTAAACGATGATTTGTATATCGGCAACCTTCACATTTTCCCCTTGCCTTCCAGTCATACAAAAGGCAGCCTGGGGCTTGAGGTGGATGGAGAATATGCGTTTATCGGTGACGCGCTTTACAGCAAGGTGAAAGATGGGTATTACATTTATAACGCACAGCTCCTTAAGAATGAAATACAAGTACTGAGCGCTTTGCGAGCACCGAATCTGCTCGTCAGCCATTTCAAAGGACTCATTCGGGAAAAGGTTGCCGTGATCGATGAACTACGAACAATCTATGGAATGAGGGAAAAGAATACATCGGAGATTATGGTACGGATTGATTCAGACTGACCAGGGGTTTTTTTCCTTTCTTCGGCAAACTATATATGGAGCCTTGGCATTGTGATTTGAAAAAGCTCCTCAACCTGGTATGCTTCATGTGCAGACAGCAGGTATGAGGAGCTTTAATCAATGGGAATCGATTTTTCGGCTTTGACGACGTGGACGGGTTGGGGCTTTGAGGTCAAAAAGCCCATGATGATTGCAGAAGGCATAGAACTTTTTTACACCCTGGATCCTGAACCTTGCCTCTGCGCTCCCTTCAGGGTAAAGCTTGGTGAGCTGGACACCTTGGTCGGATACTGCTGCAAGGAATGAGATATAATGCTCTTTTGTCATGGGATGGTCGACTGTGACATAGTATTCATCATCTGTAATCTCTACATGGATCACATGCTCTGGACTCTCTTCCTCGGTCTCAAGAGGAGGAAGAGTAATACCGCAGCAGATAACTACTGCTTCCCCGGTCGCTTGGATCACGTTTCCGCATACTGGACAGACATAGAGCTTTCCTTTGAGCATATTAAATGAACGGTTTCGGTTGCGTATGTCTTCACCGGACAGTAGTTCAACGACCGAAATGCCGAGAGCTTTTGCCAGCGGTTCAAGCAGGCTGATGTCCGGGAAACCCTGACCAGTCTCCCATTTGCTCACTGCCTTGTCGCTTACATGAATTGAGTCTGCCAGTTCTTTCTGCGTTATCTGTTTGCTTTCCCTGAGTTTCCGGATGACAGCACCGGTTACATAACGATCCATCTGAATCGCCTCCTCGGGACATAGTCTAGCATATGTGTGCAGTAAAGGCTACCTACGCTTCGTAGAACTGGTAAAAGAAAAACCTCATCTGCTAATGCGGATAAGGTCAATCATATTCAGGAAAAAGGAAGCTTTACTTGCTAATGCCGTTCAGCAACGTTTTTAGTACCTGCAGCATGCTTGCATCCACACCGCCGCGCATGTTGTATAGTTCAAAATGCACGACGTACCCGCCAAGCGGAGCGGCGGCATAATAAACAGTACCCATGGGTGCACTGATAGAAAGAATCAGGAATGGCACGGGGGAATCGGTTATCTCTACAACTGTGCAGGGAAAGTCTGTAGCGGTGGAGAGGTAATCAGCCAGCTGGAACAGACTGCAGTCGGCAGGAAGATCATCATAGCGGTCAGCCGCCAGCTCGATCGTGCAGGTGCCGTTATAGAAGTTCCCGAACCATTTATGCTGTCCGCGGTTACTTGCCAGATAGCTCTCGGTATCAAGGCTGAACATGGTTTCTTCATAACGCAATGTCCAACTTGCACCACCAAGCTTAATGGTCATGACGCTTTGAGCGGAAGCGCACAGAGGCAGCATGAGGCAGACGATGCACAGCAGGAGAATGGCTTTTTTCACGATAAAGCATCCTTTCAGAGTCAAGGCTTAATGTCTTCCCTGCGCAGGCGGTCGTACACGCTGAGACGGATCTCGCGTTCAAGCGGCCAGTCGCGGTTGACATCACAGGGGTATTCCACACGCATGGTCACGCAGCGCGCATCATTGGCGATAGCAGGATAGACGACCGGCACGCTGTCCAGGGACAGCCGTTCCGCCAGCTGGCGGCATTCATCTTCGATGACTTCCTTCGCACGATACAGATCCTGTCCATGTGCAATAGTCACATTAACCTGCGCGACTTGCTGTCCGCGTGAGCGGCAGATCACTGTACGCACATCTCCGTTGGGAATGGAATAGAGGCGGCCATCTGTGCCGCGCAGAGCGGTAGTGCGCAGAGAAATAGATTCTACTGTACCGGTATAGCCGGCCAGGGTGACTACATCACCGACGTTCAGGTTGCCTTCGAACCAAAGGAACATGCCGCTGATGATATCCTTGATGAGTGTCTGCGCGCCAAAGCCGATAGCAATACTTCCGATACCGGCTACTGCGAGAATCGAGGTCAGGTCAATCCCGAAGATACGCAGAACGATCATAGCGATCAGGAAATACATCAGATAATTGACCACACTGACGGACAGTGAGCGCACGGTCTCTTCCTGACGGACAGACTCACCGCGGGTATCTTTCTTACGGCGCAGATATTTGGTGATCAGCCTGCGCATAAGCTTCAGAATCAGGATACCTGCAACGATGGCAACGCCGGCGAGCAGCAGACGCATGAAGATGGTGGGCAGCTGATGGTACAGATCAGTGAATACAGACGTGGCTGCTTTCACATCATCGGCGGGAATTGCAGTTTCGGTCGGCATAAGAACTCCTTACAGAAAAAGGAACAGACGTACAGAGGACTCAGCATTGTCAGCCGCTCGCGGTAACGTCCGTTCCGTTAGTTTTTCATGTTGCCCGATATGTCAGCCGATATCGGCAGCATCCAGCAGTTCGCGCTGCTTATCCATCAGCTCAAGCAGCTGGTTTTTATAGGCGCGGGCAGATGCGCGCAGTTCGTCGACCTGCTTCTGCAGGGCGGCGCGCTCACCTGTCAGAGCCTCATCTTCCAGAACGGAAGCCTGTTCTTTGGCCTTGGCTACGATAGCTGCAGCTTCTTCCTTAGCCTGCGCAATGGTCTCGTCATACAGGCGCTGAGCATTGGCCATTAGCTTCTGTGCACTCTCGGAAACATCGGCAACGACCGGCGCAGGAGCGGAAACAGGGGCCGGAGCCGGAGCAGGAGCGGGCTGCGCATAGGCCAGATTACGGCTGGCCTGAGCGAGGCGGGCCTGCAGGTTGGAAATCTCTTCCTGCATAAGGATCATTTCGTCGCAGATTTCATCCAGGAATTCATCGACCTCTACGGGGTCATATCCGCGGACCTTGGTTTTAAATTCCTTTTCCTCGATCATCGGCACAGTGATAGCCATGAGCACAAACTCCTTTCGTTATTGACAAATACAATTACATAACGGCGTCAACGGGACGGCCGGAAGCGTCATTCTCTGCAGCAATCTGCTGATAGGGAGCAGGCTGATAAGAAGGCTGCGGGGGATAGGCATAAGGCTGCGCACTCTCCTGGGGAGCGCTTTGGAATGCGGCCCGGAAGGTCGCGGCAGGCCCACCAGCATGCTGCTGGCTGCGTGTCTGCTGTGCGGCACGTGCAGCACGGGGGTCGGGCTTCACCTGGACCGTGGAAGGCGCCACCAGGTATACTCCAACACGAGCGGAAAGGCGGGTAATGGAACCGCCCAGAGAGAAACAAGCACCATACAGCGTATCCACATAGCGACGTACTTCGGCGACATCTGCCACACTGTCCATTACGGCCAGTACACAGTCTCCGTCGCGCATGGCGCGGATGACATCACGGCAGTCGTCGGAATTATGCACGTTCAGTACACGAGCGACCATCTGCTGCGGTGCAGTAACCGGCTGCTGTACCTGTTCCTGCTGCGCTGAAGCGGGGAATTCGACTACGTTCTCAACGGGCGGCTGAGCGTGCTGTGCCATACGGCGGTTGCGCGGTGCTGCCCAGCGGTCCGTGACGGGCTGCTGAACCGGCTGCTGAACTGGCTGCTGGCGGAAGGGCGGCTGCGCATATCCGGCCTGCGGCTGAGCAAAAGACGGTTGCGGAACGGCCTGCGGAGCGCCATAAGGTATTTGCGGATAAGACTGCTGCTGTCCGTAGATCTGTTGCTGCGGTGCATAACCAGTCTGCGGCTGTGCATACGAAGTCTGCGGCATATAACCTGCTTGAGGAGCAGATCCAGCTTGCGGTGCAGATTGTACAGGAGTGGGCTGTGTGGGCTGTGCGTTCTGAGCATTATACAGTCCTTCGTCAGCCTCGGGCATGCGGTCATCACGCTTGCCATAGAATAAAGGATTATTGGGGCCGAAAAAAGTTTTTACCCCGCCAACTAAATCCCGAAAAGCCATTCGTTCCTCCTCGTGGGCGTTATACCCGCAATCAGAGCATTTAATCAATTTATTATATACGATGGCATTTGGAAATGCAATATACTCATGAACAAATCAATGTAAT
>JAFYDF010000060.1 GCA_017544935.1 Clostridia bacterium | reverse complement strand
GATGATGCCTGTAACCTATGGTAGTTGTAACTCCATATGCGGCACAACGGGCGGTTTCAACGAGGTTACATTGTATCAAAATAACCGTTTCTTTCCACCCAACAACGCTGATTTTGATACGAAATCAGCGTTGTTACTTTTTGACTGAAAGCGCCCAGCCTGTGGGCGTTCTACGATTTGTTCCGTTTGGACAATGCTCGTGTACCCAGGTCGAAAACAGCATCTTGTAGCCAAAATGAGGTCAATGGTCAAACGCAGGGGCTTTCTTGCGTTTGACTATTGACCTCTTGGTCTTTGTCTGACTACTACTTAGTTTAGTTGCATTCGCCAGACAAGCTGAACATTTGTTCCTTCACCTTCAACACTTGCTAAGTCAACTAACGCATTATGAATATGTGCAACGTGCTTTACAATAGCAAGCCCCAACCCTGTGCCACCTGTGACGCGGGAATGGCTCTTATCCACACGATAGAAACGTTCAAACACATGCGGCTGATGTTCCTTCGGAATGCCAATGCCGTTATCCGAAACAGTACATACGATTTGCTTTCCGGTGTTTTCAATTGACACGGAAATCTCGCCGCCATCGGGCGTGTATTTGATCGCGTTGTCGATCAGGTTGAAAAACATCTCCCGCAGCAGCGTGGGATAGCCTTCCACTTCTGCCTCATCACCTGACAGCGTAAGTGCTAGGTTCTTTTTTTGTGCAGGGATGGCGAAATCATTCGTCAGATCACGCAGCATCGTCAGGAGAGCAACCTTTTCCTTCTGCCCAAGGTTTTGCTTTTCATCCAGCTGGGACAGTTCCAGAATATCGTTGACAAGTGCGATCAAGCGAGCGGATTCCTTGCAGATCATACCGGCGAAATGCTGCACATCCTGCGGCTGGGCGATGCCGTCATGAATGATTTCTGCAAAGCCGGAAATGGAGGTCAGAGGTGTTTTCAATTCGTGGGAAACATTGGCAGTAAACTCGCGTCGGCTTTCCTCAGCCGCAAAGCGCTCCGTAACATCAAGCACCAGCAGAACCACGCCGCGTACCTTATCTTGCTGCATTACAGGGCTGGCATAGATGCGATAATGGCGGTTATTCCTGTTCATCGTCAGATTGCCGCCATCTCCATGCAGCGCGGCTGCGGCCAGATCATGCAGGTCTGCATCTCTGCTGACGGATAGGAGATTTCTGCCGATCTGGTCTCTTCCGGAAACACCGAAGATGCGCGCTGCGCTTTCATTCATGGAAAGTATGGTGCTGTTTTTATCCAGCAGGATCATGCCTTCGCGCATATTGTCCATGATGGCGGCAAGCTCTGCACGGGCATTCTCCAGCGCCTTTACATGCTGATGAATCTGTGTATGCTGTCTCTCCATGCGGGTGAGCAGCGGCGCAAGTTCATCGTAGGCATCGTTTTCAAGAGGATTGTCCAGATTCAGTTCATTGATCGGTTTAACGATGCGCCTGGCCGTCTGCCTTGCAATCAGAAATGCAATCAGTACAACACAAAGCAGCATACCGACGATCATGGGCAGAACCTTCATAAATGTACCCAGCATGGAACTGCGGGTATCTGAAATGCGAAGCACCAAACCGTTTTCCATGCGTAGGGCATAGTAAATGGTGGTTTTGGCCAATGTCTCAGATGCGCGGGTGCTTTCGCCGCTTCCGCTTTCCAGCGCCTGCACAAATTCTGGCCTGTTTGCATGATTTTCCATCTGTGCCGCATCTGCCACGCTGTCAAACAGCACCGTTCCGTCTGCAGAAATCAAAGAGATACGGCTTTCGGTATCCAGCTGCTTCAGATAAGCGGGATCATCCTCTGCAAGTTCAAGTGCATCGGCAATGATGCCCGCTTCCTGACGCAGTGCGCTACTCATGCGATTCTCATGGGCTGTATACAGCGAAGGCACAATCACCGCTGCTGCAAGCAATACGGTAAGAATTGCTGTCAGCACAATGTTTCGGAAGATACGTTTTGCCATGTCATTCACCTCCGAACCGGTATCCAACACCGCGCACCGTTTCTATCATCCCACTGCATTCTCTCAGCTTAGCACGCAAAGTCTGAATGTGGACATCCACAGTGCGTGTGCCGCCATCGTAGCCATAATCCCAGACCCTGTCCAGCAGCTGTTCACGGCTGAAAGCCATGCCCCGGTTTTCCATTAACAGGCACAGCAAATCATATTCCTTCATGGTCAGAGGCAAAGTCTGCTGATCCAATTTTACGCTGTGTGCTCGCTTGTCCAGCGTGAGACGACCAATCGTCAGAACATCGGCATCCAGCTTGGGAGCGACCCGTCGCAGACGAGCACGTACGCGTGCAATCAGTTCTGCCATACCAAAGGGCTTCACAATGTAGTCGTCTGCGCCGAGATCAAGGCCTTTCACCTTATCAAATTCGGTACTCTTGGCGGTGATCATCACCACGGGAATATCCGTGGTTTTCACATCGTCGTGCAGCATTTTCAGGATGAGCAGACCATCCTCGCCGGGCAGCATCACATCAAGCAGGATCAGTTCCGGCAGCTCCTTTTCCATTGCTGGCCAGAATTCACCGCCACAGGTGAAGCCTTGGGTTTCCATGCCCATCTGATTCAGCGTGTAGACCACAAGTTCCCGGATGCTGTCATCATCTTCGACGTAATAGATCATGTGAGAAATACTCCTTTATGTTTGCCGGTGAGCGCATACTCCACCCATTCGGCAATGTTCTGGGCATGGTCGCCGATACGTTCATAATACTTGGCAATCATCAGCAGATCGATGGCCTGGGAACCGGAGGCTGCGTCGGAACGGATATGATCGATCAATTCATTCTTCACAATGTCGAACAGATCATCGATCTCATCATCCATATTCATAACATTTCTCGCAAGTTCCAGATCCTTGCTGACATAGGCATCAAGACTTCCGCGAACCATCCGGATCGCTTTTTCCCCCATCTGCGGAAGATGTACCAAATCCTTAAAATACGGTTCGTTGGCAATATAGATCACAAGGCCGGAAATATCCGCTGCCTGATCGCCAATGCGTTCCATATCTGTTATCATTTTAAGCGCTGCGGAGATCAAGCGCAAGTCCTTTGCCACCGGCTGCTGCTGTAAAAGTAATTTTAAGCAGAGAGATTCGATCTCCCTTTCCTTATGATCGACCTCCTGATCGGCGGCAATAGCGGCATTTGCGGCGTCCACATCCTGCTTAATCAGCGCCTGCGTCGCGTTCTCAATGGAGCGTTCGATCAATGCTCCCATTTCCAGCAGATGGTTGTTCAGCTGCTCCAGCTGTTCATCAAAACGGTTTCTCATTAACCGAACCTCCCTGTGATATAGTCTTCCGTTCTCTTATCCTGCGGGATGGAGAAAAACTTCTGCGTTTCATCGTATTCGATCACTTCACCCAGCAGGAAGAAAGCGGTTCTGTCAGAAATGCGCGCCGCCTGCTGCATGTTGTGGGTGACCATGACGATGGTGTAATCCTGCTTAAGTTGCAGGGCGAGATCTTCAATCTTGCTGGTGGAGATGGGATCAAGGGCAGAGGTGGGTTCATCCATCAGCAGCACCTCTGGTTCCACTGCCAGTGCACGCGCAATGCACAATCTCTGCTGCTGACCGCCGGAAAGCCCCAGCGCATCCTTTTTCAGTCTGTCCTTCAGTTCATCCCAGATGGCGGCATTGCGCAGGCTGCGCTCAATGATGTCATCCAGCTTGGCCTTGCTGCGAATGCCGTGGGTGCGCGGGCCAAAGGCGATGTTATCATAGATGCTCATGGGAAAGGGATTGGGCTTCTGGAACACCATGCCCACGCGCTTGCGCAGCAGAGATGGTTCAATATCATTATAGACATTCGCGCCGTCCAGCAGAATTTCGCCGTCGATTCTGCAGCCTTCCACCAGATCGTTCATACGGTTGATGGATTTGAGCAGCGTGCTCTTGCCGCAGCCGCTGGGGCCGATGAAGGCAGTGATTTCCTTTTCATGAATAGCAAGGTTTATATTCTTCAAAGCATGAAAGCTGCCGTAATGCAGATTCAGATTCGTGATTTCAATTTTGCTCATGTGTGGCTCCTTCCGATTCTCTTGGCAATGAAGGACGAAAGACCGTTGATGCCCAGAACGACCACCAGCAGCACGACGGCTGTGGCATAGCTCTGGTTGATGTAAAGGCCTTCAGAAGAAATGGTGTACATATGAACGGCAAGGGTTCTGGTAGAATCCAGCACGCTGTCCGGTACTTTTGCGACCGTCCCCGCAGTATAGATCAGCGCGGCTGTCTCGCCCACAATGCGCCCGACTGCAAGGATCACGCCCGACAGGATGCCCGGGACTGCGCTGGGCAGCACCACCTTGAAGGTTGTCCTCAGTCTTCCTGCACCAAGGCCGAAGCTGCCCTCGCGATAGCTGTCCGGCACGGCCAGCAATGCTTCCTCGGTGGTGCGCATGATAGTAGGCAGCACCATGATGGAAAGGGTCAGCGCGCCTGAGATCAGCGAAAGTCCCATCTTCAGCGCCACTACAAAGAACAGCGAACCGAACAGGCCATAGATAATCGAAGGAATGCCGGAAAGGGTCTCCGCCGTCATGCGGACTATCTTTACCAGGCTGCTGCCGCGCTTGGCGTATTCTGTCAGGTAAATTGCCGCACCGATGCCCAGCGGCACGCATACGATCAGCGAAATCATCGTCATCAGCAGGGTGTTGATGATGGAGGGCATCATGGATACATTATTGGAATTGTATTCCCATGCAAACAGTTCAGGCGTAAGATGCGGAATACCTTTGATAAGGATATACCCTACTATCAAAAGAAGCACCGCCATGGAAAAGAAGGCTCCGGCATATACAGCGAAGCGATATACCTTCGACTGAATCTTTGCAGTCATCAGCTATTCCTCCTTTTCAGTGTGCTGGTCAGTACATTGATGATGAGGATAAATACGAACAGTACTACTGCCGTAGCGATCAGCGCCTCACGGTGCATATCAACGGCATATCCCATCTCCAACACGATGTTGCTGGTCAGGGTACGCACGCCCTTGAGCAGTCCCTTGGGCATAGAGGTACAGTTTCCTGCAACCATCATCACCGCCGTCGCTTCGCCGATGGCACGTCCAATGCCGAGAATAATACCGGCCATCACCCCCGATTTTGCCGCAGGCAGCACCACATGAAATACGCTTCGCTCATGGGTCGCACCCAGCGCCAGTGCGCCCTCATAATAGGAGGAAGGCACGGCACTCAGTGCAGATTCCGATACGGTAATGATGGTCGGCAGGATCATCATGCCCAGCAATACACAGGCCGTCAGCAGGGATGAACCCGTGCCGCCGAAGACTTCGCGCACCAGTGGAACCAGTACGACCAGACCGAAAAAACCATATACTACTGAAGGGATGCCCGCGAGCAGTGATACCGCAGGGCGCATTACCTTTACGATCCTCTTTGACGCAAAGCGGGACATGAAAATGGCAGTCAGCAGTCCGGCGGGAACGCCTACGATCAGAGCGCCAGCCGTCACATAAATGGAACCCAAGATAAAAGGCAAGATTCCGAAAATCTCGTTGCCCGGCTTCCATTTCTGCCCGGACAGGAAATCCCATACGCCAATTTTCGCCATACCGGGTATGCCGTTGGCAAACAAGAATACGCAGATCAGCACAACTGCAAGGATGGAGATGCAGGCGGTCAACGTGAACAGGAGGCGCGCTGCGCCTTCCTGCAGAGCTTGCTTACGGAAAATAGGCCGGGGGGATTCCCCGACCTGATGAAGGGTCTTATTCATCAACTTCGCTCCAGTCAGTGATTTCGCCCATATAGATGTTGCGCACCTGCTCACTGGTCAGGCCGTCCACAGGATTGTCGTTGCTTACGATCACGGCGATACCGTCCATGGCGATGGTCATGGGGGTAAGACCAGCTTCAATCTCGGAATCCTTCAGCGCACGGGACGCCATACCGATATCGCACACGCCGTCGCGGGTTGAGGTCATGCCGGAGGAAGAATCGCTCTGCTGCAGTTCGATTTCTACATTGGGATTGATGGTCATGTAGGCTTCCGTCAGCTTTTCCATCACAGGCGTTACAGAGGAGGATCCTGCGATCACAATCTTGCCGCTGACCTTGCCTCCCTCAAAAGCAGGAGCATTTTCAACTACCGCGATGTAGCCGTTGGATTCGATCACCGCCTGACCTTCAGCGCTCATGATGAAAGTAATGAAGTCCTGTGCAGCTTCACTGGTTTCAGCAAGGGTAGCGATGTTGAAGGGACGAGCTACGTTATAAGTGCCAGCCTTGATGTTTTCAACGGATGCTTCTGTGCCGTCGATTGCCAGCGCCTTCACGGTGTCGTTCAGGGAACCGAGAGAAATGTAGCCGATGGCGCAGTCGTTGCCGGAAACAGAAGTCATCATGACGGAGGTGGAGTTGGTAATGTCACATTCGTCGGTGGTGCAATCGATCTTTTCACCGGCTTCGTTCTTCTGCTCAATGCCGAACAGCTCGATGAACGCGCCGCGAGTACCACTGCCGTCTTCGCGGGAGATGACGTTGATTTCATCTGCCAGCGCAAAAGCAGAGGTCATCATCAGTACCATTGTCATAATTGCACAAAGAAACTTTTTCACGATTCATACCTTCTTTCATAGTCCTTTTGTTCCTTGGGACAATGAGATGATAGCATTGTCTGGTATGAATCAAATACTGGAATTGTAAGGAGTTTATCAAGACGTGCAGCTTATAAAAAATATTAAAAGAGTCAACTGCGAATTGGACGTACATCAGACCAAGGAAAAGACTGCTGATTATGGAAAACTTGCCACCGAACATAATGCTTTAGTGTATAATGAAAAATGGGAAATACGCTGATGAGCTTGAGATTCCAGCAAGTGATGTTGAAGAGGACTATTCGGATGAGGACTGTGAGGATGATGACAATCCGTAACTTCCAGCAACTGTAACCCCATGTTTGGCTCACAGGAGGTTTCAACGAGGTTACATTGTATCAAAAAAAGCGTTTCTTTCCACCCAACAACGCTGATTTTGATACGAAATCAGCGTTGTTACTTTTTGCCCGTAATCGCCCAGCCTATGGGCGTTCTGCGCTTTGTTCCATTTGGACAAT
>JAFYDF010000059.1 GCA_017544935.1 Clostridia bacterium | reverse complement strand
TTCAAAGAAGGGACGGATGTCCTCTTCCTTGTTGAAATAGGGTGTGGTCAGCTTATCTGTGAGCAGGAATTCGCTCCTGTCGTGACGCTTTGCTACGCAGTCCCGGATGGCAGTTTCAGACTGTCCGCCGATATAGCCGTGAGCCGTATCGAAATAATTGAGCCCGGAAGCGATGAAGGCATCCGCCATGCGGCAGAATTCATCATAGTCTACACGCCCGTCTTTCATGGGCAGGCGCATGCAGCCAAAGCCGAAGTTGCCATGAATTTCTGAAAAAAAGGGATTCTGTATCATCTGCGTATCCTCCTTACTCAGCCAATCCGATATTTTTCAACCAGGCAGCCACATCTGCGCTCGTGCCTTCCGCATCGTTCTGAGCCTTGCTGCCCCGAATGGCCAGACCTTTCAACACGGTGGCACTGGTCAGAAGTCCCTCGATGTCCCGCTGGCTGTGGGACTGGCCGCTGCCTTCGTGGGTATTGAAGGGGATCACCGTTTTGCCGGTGAAGTCATAGGCTTCCATGAAGGTATAAACAATATTCGGAATCTCGCCCCACCAGATGGGATAGCCAATGAAGATGGTGTCGTACTGATCCCAGTTTTCGATCTCTCCGTCATATTCCGGGCGGGCATCAGTGCGCTGCTCTTCCGTGGCAGCATCCAGGCAGGAATCATAATCCTCAGGATAGGGCACAACGGGAACCAGCTCGAAAGTATCCCCGCTCATCTGTTCCGCGATGATCTTGCCCATCTTCGCGGTATTGCCTTCCTCGATCACGCCCACATTGTAATTCTCACCCGCGTGAGAGAACCAGACTACCAGCACATGAGCAGGTATTTCCTCGGCGAAAGCAGGAATGGATGCGCACAGCAGCGCCACAGCAAGGATCAGGGAAATCAGTTTCTTCATATTCTTGAACTCCTTCCGATTTTCTGTAAACAGTATCCCATTACACATCCCAGCAGGATGAGTGTCAGCAAAATGGCCGCATGGTCCAGGAAAAACAGGATGAGCGGCTCCTCAAAGTCGAAAAACACAAACTGCTCCTGCAATGTCATATACCGGGGAAAACCTCTTCTGATAAAAGCAAAGATTCCATACCCAGACACACAGAAAGCCAGCGCAGTGGGAATGATTCCCGCCATGCCGGATTTGCTCTTCTGTTTACGGATCATCCCAGTCATGTGCATCCCGGCATGCAGGCAGCAGAAGGTGAAGCCCCAATATGCGCCAAGCAGATGAAGCACCCGGGCAAAAGACCTTCTGCCCACGTGCGGCAGACCCGGAAACACATGCTTTGCAATCACGATGCCCGTGATCGCCTGGTCAATAAACACGATGATCATCAGGACATCCAGCGCTGTCAGGACAATGCGGTACGCGGTGTACTTTCCCTTGAACAGGTTTTTATGCCACTGCCAGTTCATCGCGTGGTGCAGTATGAAAAGGGAGATCATACACAAGCCAAGGATCTCATGCGTTTCCTGCCCGATCAGCTCGTATGCCATCAGACAGGGCAGCATGAGTGTCATGATGATATCCAGAATCCGTTTCAATTTGTTCTTCATATCCTCACCAGGTCCTGGCTTCTGACAGTGTGATGAGCCAGCGGCCATCCTTTTTCATCAGCTTGAGATCCTGCTCCAGCCGCCAGGTGTGCCAGCCGCCGCCGAATACTGAGGCGTGAACCCGGCTTTTGCCGATCAGTGCAGCTGTGTCCCCGTTCTCAGTGACATCAATGCTGTCATGCTCGGCAGACGCGTAGTTTAGGGTGCCGTTCGCGACAGCTTTCAGAACAGCTGTCTTGGGCTGGCGCATGCCGGTCATATGCACCCGCACAAAGGAATCATCCAGAACAGTGGAAAGTGCCGGGATATCTTTGGCGATCA
>JAFYDF010000058.1 GCA_017544935.1 Clostridia bacterium | reverse complement strand
CCGCAGGAACTGACAGCTGCCAATGCTGTAGTGCCTACGAAACGTCCTACAATGATGGAATCGACACTGTTGTATAGGTTTTGGAACAATTGGCTTAGCAGAAGCGGTAATGCAAATATGGCAATCAAACGCGGAATACTGCCCTGCGTTAAGTCCATACTGCTTTTTTTGAGTGCCATAGGGGGTTACCGCCTCCTTCAATATAGTTCAATATACTACATTGTGAAAAATAAAGCAAGGAAAACCGCCTTACAAGAAAACGCATTCAGACATGGCGATAAGTATATCTTTGTGCTATAATAGGCATGAACAGCGAATAGAACGGGGGAATAGAAATGGAAGGGAAAAATATCCGTCGCGGCGGTGTTTTGCTGCATGTGACCTCACTTCCCGGACCGGAAGGAATCGGAACCCTGGGCAAAGGCGCATATGCATGGATCGATTTTTTGGAAAAATCGGGAATGACACTGTGGCAGGTTTTACCTGTAGGACCAACCGGCTATGGCGAATCCCCCTACCAGAGCGCCTGTGCACTGGCGGGTGACTCGGATATGATTGATCTGGCGCTGCTGCATGAGGAGGGCTGGCTGAAAGACTACCAGCCTGAAGAAGTCCCGGAAAGTGATCAGGTCGATTTTGAAGCTGTCCGCGCTGTAAAAGAGCGTTGGCTGCGGCAGGCATTCAAGGAGAACAGACAGCGGTTGCAACGGCAGAAAGCGTTTGACTCATGGTGCAAGCGTTGGCCATGGCTGCATGATTATGCGCTGTTCATGGCGATTAAGCAGCATTTTAACCGTATCTCCTGGATGGAATGGCCGGATGAGGCTATTCGTATGCGTGTGCCTGAGGCAATGGCAAGGTACGAACGGTTGCTACGCGAGGACATACAGTATTTTGAATTCCTGCAGTTCCTGTTCCGTTCACAGTGGCAGCGTTTGCATGATTATGCCAAACTGCATGGTGTGCGGATCTTTGGCGATATGCCTATTTATGTGGCTGAGGATAGCAGCGATGTATGGGCTAACGCACAGTATTTCCAGATGGATGAGACACGTCATCCGCGCCGT
Organism: Clostridia bacterium; assembly: GCA_017544935.1. Classification (GTDB taxonomy): domain Bacteria; phylum Bacillota; class Clostridia; order Christensenellales; family Aristaeellaceae; genus SFMI01. The sequence continues at coordinate 16,357 of JAFYDF010000058.1, read as the reverse complement.
GTGGCTGGTGTTCCACCTGATTATTTTAGTGAGGATGGCCAGCTGTGGGGTAATCCGCTGTACCATTGGAGCCGCCTGCGTCAGCATGGCTATGCCTTCTGGATGAACCGTCTCCATGGGGTAAGCGAATTGTATGACTGCGTGCGCATTGACCACTTTATTGGATTTGCAAATTATTATTCTATCCGTGCCGGTGAAAAGACAGCACGCCGCGGCCATTGGGTAATCGGCCCGGGTAAGGCGTTTTTTGAGCAGGTAAAGAAAAAGGTGCCGGAGGCGGATATCATAGCGGAAGATTTAGGTGCGGTCAATGAGCGTGTAACAGACCTGCTGAAATTCTGCGGATATCCAGGCATGAAGGTGCTGCAATTCTCCTTTGATGGCGGCGATGAAAATCCTCATGCACTGCATAGATTTACCGAGAACTGCGTAGCTTATACCGGAACGCATGATAATGACACATCACTGGGCTGGTGGCACAGCCGTACAGCGGAACAGCAGGATGTTGTATGTCGTGCACTGGGTGAAGTGAATGATGACACGATTGTACAGCGAATGATCGAAACGGTGTTTTCCAGTAAGGCAGCAACAGCTGTTGCACCTATGCAGGACATACTCTCCCTGGATACGGAAGCACGCATGAACCTGCCGGGTACAGTTGGGGGCAGTAACTGGAGGTACCGCCTTCGCGGCAAACTACTGACGAACGAACTAGCGGAACGCCTGCTGGCGTTGAATAAAAAAACAGGCAGGGCTTAATTCCTGCTGGACGGGGCATGACATTCATGCCTCGTTCTGCTTTTCCGACTAGAATGAATGCCGGGAGAAATATGAATGGGATACTGTGATTGGGGATTTACATTTGATGCATTGAAAACCTATCATGATAGTGAATGGGGCGTGCCTATTCATGATGATCGGGTGATGTTCGAGCACCTGATGATGGAAGTGCTGCAGTGCGGTCTGAGTTGGAGCCTGATACTGAAAAAAAGAAAGATTTTCCATATCTGCTTTGATTGTTTTGACTATGACCGAATTGCTGCCTATGATGCGAAAGATATAGAAAGAATCCTGAATACTGAGGGTATGATCCGTTCACGAAGGAAGATTGAGGCGGTTATACATAATGCCCGCTGTTATCAGAGGGTACGTCAGGAACATGGTAGCTTTTGCAATTGGTTGTGGGCGCACAGCGATGGAAAAACGATTCTGTATGATGGGCATGCGGATGGAAATGTGCCTGTAAGCAATGGCTTGTCTGCGCAGATTGCAGGGGAATTGAAAGAGTATGGATTTCTTTATGTCGGGCCAGTGACCATCTATTCGCATCTTCAGGCATGTGGCATTATTAATGATCATGCATCAGACTGCCCATGCCGCCATAAGATCATAGCAGGTTTTCCGACTGTACATATACAGCGGGATCAGGAAAAGTTCTAATAGACGAATATAACAAATCTCAACTATACGGGGGAACAGCAATGAACACTGTAACCTATCGTTATGAGCAACTGGAGCGTTTCTGTCGGGATGTTTTTATACACTTAGGTTTTTCTTCTGAGGAAGCGGGGCAGATCACAGATGTACTCCTGCTGGCTGATTTGTATGGTATTACATCCCACGGAATGCACCGTCTGATCCGATATCGAAACAGCATCCGGCGTGGGTCTGTGAAAATAGATGCTAAGCCAGAAGTCGTATTTGAAACTCCGGTTTCTGCGGTAATTGACGGGCATGATGGCATTGGACAGCTGGTTGGTGTGTTTGCAACAAAAATGGCGATTGAAAAAGCCAGAAGAACCGGCATTGCTTTTGTGACGGTGCGTAATTCTACACATTATGGGATAGCGGGATACTATACGAAAATGGCATGCGACGAGGGGTTGATCGGTATTTCCAGTACAAATACGGAAGCGTTGATGGTACATACACATTCCAGACAACCACTACTGGGAACAAATCCTATTGCTGTTGCTGCACCTGCTGAACCATATCCCTTTTGGTTTGATGCTGCGACGACAGTCGTTCCAAGAGGTAAATTGGAGGTATACAATAAACTGGATAAACCGTTAAAGGAAGACTGGGCGGTGGACGAAAACGGAAGTGTCTGCACGGATGCGTCGCATGTGCTGAATTGCATCATCAATGAAGTTCATCTTGGTGGCATATTGCCGGTTGGTGGAAGCACTGAAGAAATGGGAAGCCATAAAGGGTATGGATATGCCATGATTGCTGAAATGATGACAGCGATTACATCCGGAGGACTGACTTCAAATCATCATCGTGAACGGCAGCAGGGGCAGGGGTCAGGAACATGCCATGCGTTTATAGTAATTGATCCGGCTATCTTCGGTGATGCACAAGCTATGAAGGGCCGGCTATCTGCTCTGCTGGAAGAGCTACGTTCTGCACAACGAGCAGATGAAAACGTACCAATCTATACCCATGGTGAAAAGGAACAAATATGTTATGCGGAGCGCATGCGCAACGGGATACCCCTGAACATCTCCACTGTAGCGGAAATGAAGAGTATTGCTGAAGAGCTAGGGATGGATGTTACCGCTTATCTAGGGGAAGTAGATGTATCTCAAGCACGACTGTTCAGTTATGAAAAAAAGCGGGAATAACCCGCTAATAATCTGTTGCGTTGCTTGTTAGGGCGTGTTTACAGTTGTGAATGCGCCTTTTTCAGTGCCCGGTGCAGTAGGAACAGTGCAAAAGCGGCTCCGCATGCTTCACCGACAGGCAGTGCGGCTGCAAGACCGGTTTCACCAAATAGGCGGTCGAGCAGGAACATAAACGGTATATAAAACACAAGTTCACGGACAAATGCGTGCAGCAGTGTGCTTTTGCCGTTGCCGATAGCCTGCATGCAATATGAAGTATGGTAGTTGATAAACTGTACTGGAGATGCGACACTGCGAATCCGTAGGAACAATGCGGCATATCCTACCGTGATCAGAGCCGTTTCGGCATCACCGGCAGACGTACTCAGGAAAAGACGTGAAGCGGGGCCGGCAAAGAATTGGAACAGGATAATGCTTGCACCAGCTACAGCAAGACCGACCATGCGTGCTGTGCGGATGGTAGACCTCATGCGGGCGTGATTACCAGATGAATAGTTATAGGCCACGATGGGCAGCATTCCCTGGCAGATACCGAGATTGATCGCGTTTGGGACACGCTCCACTTTCATAACGATGCCCATGCCGGCCAGGACCAGATCACTGTGAGCGGAGGCGATGATATTGACACAGATGTTGGCCAGATCAAATAATCCTGTCAGTACAGCAGAAGGTACACCTACAGAAAATACTCCTTTGATGTTGGCACGCTCTATGCGACGTGCATCCTGAATGTGAAGACTCAGCGGCGCATTCGCGGAAGCTTTGCTGAAAGCATATAGCAAATACAGACAAGCAACGGTATTGGACAGAGCAGTAGCAATAGCTGCGCCAGTTACTTCTTGGCCACGGGGCATCAGCACGAACATGAAAATCGGGTCGAGGATCACATTAAGGATACCGCCGCCGCTCAAGCCGATACTGGCTTGGCTGGAGAAACCTGCGTTGCGGAGCAGGTGTGCCAGTGCCATAGACAGTATAGACGGGAGGCTGCCTATGACGATAACGATAAGTGCATAACTGCGCGCATATCCGATGGTGGCATCCGAAGCCCCCAGAAAGCGAAGCAATGGTGTTAGAAACAGCCCAACAAGCAGTGAATACAACAGAGCAACAGCGGCTGCTCCATATACGCTGAAAGCACTGACACGCTTTGCCTGATCAGGCCGGTCAGCACCCATCAGGCGAGCGACAAGGCTGCCGCCGCCAATGCCAAACAGGTTGGACAGAGCCACATTCATCATGACCATTGTCAGAGTGATCGTTGTGGCTGCCATCATATAGGAATTGCCTGTACGGCCGATAAAGAAAGCATCCACCATATTATAGATCAGATTGATTAGCTGGCTGATAATGGTGGGTACTGCCATTGTAAATAAGGCTCGGGGTACGGGCGTTTCGGCAAACAGTGTACGTTTGTCGATAACATTTTTCTTCATTTGTCCTCTCCTTGGTGTTGGCTTGCAAAAGCGCTCCGGGATAAGCGCCCAGAGCGCAGATGAAGTAATATTGGGATTATTTCCCAATCAGCGTCATAATTTCCCCAGGTGATTGCGTAAGATGCTCAGCATTGATTTTTTCAATGTCTGCTACTCTCAGGTCCGGCCAGCAGTTTTCGCAGGGTGTCAGCTTTGAATAGGGCGCATTTTCAAGTTCGCCATAGGTAAAAGCCATCATTGGCAGATATTGTTTCTTTACACCGGGACAATCTGCAATCCTGTGATAATTCACACCGCCATTCGGATTGTAGTACAGCGGGGTGCTGCTTGCAGGAATGGGGATTTGCCGTCCCTGATAATCTTCCCAAATGACTAGTTTCACGTTCAGCCTTGTGGTACGAGTGCTTTCCTTCAGCAGTTCGTATACCTTTTTCATCGTATAGCCTTCAGCGTTCGTTCGGCGCTGTACACGGATACAGCCATGGCTGGCGCGAATGCCCAGTTTGGCTTCTCCGTTTTTGAAGTTTTTAGAGCCGTCGGCATTTTTTATATGCGGAACTTCATGTAGATAATCATCATCGTTATAGCGCAGAGCATAATCACAGATCAGATTATCGCTTGTGATCTGTCCGGTGAAGGATATGATAAGAAACTCACCTGAGCGTGTTTCATTATATGGCTGTTTTGAATTATACAGGCCGGTGGAACAGACTAGTGTGGTTTCCAGGTGACCGTCTTTGAACAGATACATCCGCTGCGTCAGCTTGTCGACTACGATACCGTATTGTTGGTTTACTTTGACTTGCTTCAGTTTATCAGTACGGATATAACCAGTCTCAAATGCATTCCAGTTTTTGACCTTGCTGTCAAAGAAACTTGTGGAATAGGTTTCTACCAAGGACCAGCCATTATCCAAAGTTTCCAGCACATGTACACCTTGGGAATCACCGGTGATCATGGCAATCTGCTCACTGCTTTCGTCTGGTGCGGCATAGAGAACCGTGTGATCACGCTGGTTCAGATTGACTACTGTCATGGGTGCGGTCAGCATGTTCCACACAGCAGTCTCATCGGTGATGTCCATAGGAGTACACCAGTAGCAGTTTTCGTGTTGCGGACGATAACTGCTGCGCAGGGATGGCGTAATGGCTATGCCTGACTCGATCGGTTGCTCAATAGGCGCTGACTGCTCAGTTGATTCCGGCTCCTGCATGGAAGGATTGCCGACAGTCAGCACGGAACGGGCTTCCCCGTTCGCTGTCCGCAGGAACAAGGTATATGAACCATCACCGAGCGCAGGCACAAAAAAGCCTGCGGGCAGCTGCAGCACGTGGCGCCCGGCAAGCAGTGTGCGCGGTGTAAAGATTGTATGTGTCTCATGTCCCTGGGAATCCAGCAGGATCAATGAGGCTTCACAGGTCTGAGGAATCGTATAACTGATCTCTATACTGCCATCATCGGCCAGTATTGCATCTTCTACTGCAGGGAGACCTTCAGCAAAGACAGGGACGATGAACAGCAGCAAAAGTAAAAAACAAAAAACACGGCGCATAGGCATCCTCCGGGATATTAATCCATTTTATACTATACCACGAAATGCGCCATGACGCAAAGAATCTTTTACAATGCTACTTCTTTATACGTTTATCGAGTCTTGCTGCCAAATGTGTTCCGATGCTCTGAAATACCTGTACTAAAAGCACCAGTACGATGACAGCCAGATACAACACTGCATACTTATAGCGGCTGTAGCCATAGTTGATTGCAATTTTGCCAAGACCGCCACCACCCATTGCGCCGCTCATGGCAGTATAGCCTAGAATTGTGGTAATAGCCAATGTAAAGTTGGTCACAAGCGATGGCACACTTTCCGGCAGCATGGTGCGGAAGATGATCTGCCATGTAGAAGCGCCCATGCTTTGTGCCATCTCAATGATGTTGGGATCCAGTTCGCGCAGTGATGATTCCACCAGGCGCGCGACAAATGGGAAAGCAGCTACTACAAGCGGTACGATGGAAGCTACTGAGCCGATGGAAGTGCCGATAATGGCGCGGGTTAGAGGAATGACCATCACGATGAGAATCAGAAAAGGAACACTGCGCAGAAAATTAATCAGTACATTGATAACTTTCATAAGCGCTTGTGGGAGTGGGCGGATTCCCTTTTCATCACCTGTTACAAGCAGAATACCAAGCGGAAGACCCAATAGAATAGCGAAAAATGTCGATAGAATCGTTACATACAGGGTCTCCCATAAGCCCATGGGAAACTCAGTCAGGAAGACATGCCAGGCTTCCTGCAGCTTTTCGGGAGTAAATGCACGTGTGAACTGGTTCATTGCGCTGCCTCCTTTGCCCTGTATTCCACATCTACCTGTACTGTTATGCCCGGGGTCCCTGACAAATACTTGACAGCCTGCGCCAACTCATCCGGGCCACCGGGAATTTCAAGAAGCATATATCCGTATACGCGCCCAGAAAGGGTTCTGGTAGAAGCGCTGATGATGCTGGCCGCAATTCCGCAGTCAATGGCCATGGAGGCAATCAACGGTGTGTTGGTGGTATCTGAACCATCAAAGACCAGACGTATTAACTGGTTGCCCTGAGCGCCCAGCAAGAGCTCGTCCTGTTCTGCTTCCGGAAAGACCAGAGCACGTGTGGCAGCTGCTTGCGGACGGGAGAATACGCGACTGACGTCGCCTTCTTCCACTACAGTGCCGTTCTCAAGAATGGCTACCCGGTTGCAGATTTCCTGAACGACACTCATCTGATGCGTAATGACAATGACTGTGATTCCAGTATCACGGTTGATTTGCCGAATCAATTCAAGGATAGAATGTGTGGTCTTGGGATCCAAAGCACTCGTGGCTTCATCACAGAGCAATACTTCAGGATCAGTGGCCAGTGCGCGAGCGATAGCAACACGTTGCTGCTGTCCGCCAGATAATTGAGCGGGATAAGCGTTTGCTTTATCAGGCAATCCTACTGTTTCCAACAGTTTCCGGGCACGTGTTTCCGCTTCCTGGCGAGGCATGTGGGCTAACTTGAGCGGGAAAAGGATATTCTGCAGGCAGGTGCGCTGCATGAGCAGGTTAAATGACTGAAAGATCATCGTCACTTTGCGGCGCATGAGCTGGATTTCTTTTTTATTCAGCGCACCCAAATCACGGCCGTTCAGCAGCACACTGCCTTCAGTAGGACGCTCAAGCATGTTGATACAACGGACCAGAGTGCTTTTTCCTGCCCCGCTCATACCGATGATACCATAAATATCACCGTCGTTTACGGTAAGACTGACATGCTGCAAGGCATCTACCTGCCCGCTTGAGGTAATAAAACTCTTGGAAAGGTTACGCAGTTCAATCATGATTTTTCCTCACGGTTTACTAAACATGCAATCTTGAAGTCAAAGACCTAAACGTGCAAAGGGACACACCGATAAATCCGGTGTGTCCAAAAGTCTTGAGGGAAATGCTTACTTGCCTAATGCACCGAGATCTGCCTGACGGCCGCCATAAAGACCCATGGGCTCGGTATGGATGATACCTACGGAGACTACGTTGCCACCGGTCTGAGCGACATAATCATCCAGGTAAGGCTGATGCTGGAAATAGTTGGCAAAGGCATCACCTGCATCCACGGCGGGGTTCTCTTCGGTGTAGCCAGTGAATACTGCGATTTCGAGTGTGATATCCTTGGCAGCCAGGATTTCCTTGACGATTTCCAAAATCTGAGCGTGCGGTGCGGGAGTGGCTGCAACCACAATCTTGCTTCCGGCCAGGGCGGCATAGTCTACATCAGGATCATAACCGTCAGTTGGCTCGTCTACTACACTGAGAACAGCACCTGCATAAGTGTTGATGATATAATCCTTGACCTGCTGGCTCTTAGCTGCGGCAACCAGGGCTTTGGTCAGAGGAGCATCGACATTGTCACCATGCACGGCGATTACATTGGCGCGGGGCAGATATACTTCCTCGATTTCAACCAGCAAAGCAGTGTTAATCTCAAAACCGGCATCCAATGCATCCAGCACAAAGTTGGAGTTGATGACCGCGTAGTCCAGGTCAGGCAACTGGTTGACCAGCTGATCAGCCTGCACTTCTACGATTTCGATTCCCTCAGCGATGACGTCGGCCTTGGTCGCAGTTTCGCCTGCACCTTCCTTCAGCTGGATGATGCCGTTGTCGGCCAGCAGCTGCAGGGCACGGGCTTCGTTGGTGGTATCATCGGGAACACCGATAGTTATATCAGCCAGAGCGGATGCACAGGTCAGGGTCAGAATCAGGGACAATACGATCGCAATCAGCTTTTTCATTTTCTTTTCTCCTTTCAAAATAAGAAAAACACCCGCATACTGCGGATGTGAAGGGCTGTAACCCGCGGACACATCGTCAGTAGACGCTCAAAAAAGTTATGGATAATACATCGTCCAAACCTGGCGACACATTCGCATTCCGCTGCAGCACTTCATCTTGGTTTCCTCCTTGATTTGATGAGGCCATTATAAAGACTGTTTCAGCATTTGTCCAATACGATAAAAGTATATTAAATTATAGATAAAACCTATAACTGATGATATGAAAGAGGCCTGCGGCTATTCCGCAGGCCTCGGGATTCGATTTTGTTAGGCGAGAACCGGCTTTTCCATGGAGATGCTGATTTCGATAGCTTCCGCATCCTCACATGCTGCCAGCTGCTTGGCATTCAGGGTGATGTTGGCCATTTCACCAGGCGCCATGATCATCTTCTTCTGAGAGAAGATGGCTTTGCCGTCAGCTTTGACCACGACATAAGGATTCTGGTATACGCGGTCGGGACGGAACATCACATCCACATTCTCGTGTTCAGCACCCTTTTCGAGACGGATCTGCTGGGGAACAGCGCCACGTACGCCGGCGCCGTCCTTGACGGGAATGACACGGCCGTTGGCCTGTTTGCCCTGTACAAAGTCCGCTGCAGCCTGACCGGCTTTGAATGATTCGTTGGAGACGAAGTCAACTAGGTCATGCACGTGAAGCACGTTGCCGCAGGCAAAAATACCGGGGATACTGGTTTGCAGATGATCATCTACCACTGCGCCGCTGGTTGCCGGGCTCATTTCGACGCCAGCACCGATGGTCAGCTCGTTCTCGGGGATCAGACCGACGGAGAGCAGCAGGGTGTCGCATTCGAATTCGATTTCGGTGCCAGGAATGGGGCGACGGTTTTCGTCCACCTGAGAGACGGTAACGCCGGTTACGCGTTCTTTTCCGTGGATATCAGTTACAGTGTGGCTGAGATACAGCGGAATGTTGTAGTCATGCAGGCACTGCACGATATTACGGTTCAGACCGCTGGAGAAGGGCATCAGCTCGACACAGGCAAGGACCTTTGCGCCCTGCAAGGTCATGCGGCGGGCCATAATCAGACCGATATCGCCGCTGCCCAGGATGACGCAGGTGCGGCCGGGCATATAGCCTTCAAGGTTGACGAATTTCTGAGCAGTACCGGCGCTGTAGATACCGGCGCAACGGGTTCCGGGAATAGCCAGTGCACCGCGAGGACGCTCGCGACAGCCCATGGCCAGCACGACGGCCTTGGCCTGGAAGATCTGGAGACCGTACTTTTTGCTAATGGCAGTGACGACTTTGTCCTTGGTGACAGAGAGTACAGTGACACCGGTACGTACATCGATTTCCATTTCATTGGCAGTGTCGATATCGCGCTGTGCGTACTCAGGACCGGTCAGCTCTTCCTTGAAGCGGTGCAGGCCAAAACCGTTATGAATGCACTGACGAAGAATGCCGCCGGCATTGTCTTCGCGTTCCAGTACGATCAGGCTGTCAACACCGGCCTTCTTGGCGGCGATGGCGGCGGCAAGGCCCGCAGGGCCGGCGCCGACGATGAGGATATCCACTTGGATGGCGGGAAGTTCAGTTTTCATCAGGGCGCGCCTCCTTTGCGATCTGGTGCAGCGTGCCTACGAGCAGTTTGCTCTCGCCACCGCACTTAGTGATCTCCAATGGGCTGACGCCCAGCTCTTCACACAGAATCTCCATTACACGCGGGCTGCAGAAACCACCCTGGCAACGACCCATGCCTGCACGCGTGCGGCGTTTCACGCCATCAATGCTGCGTGCTCCGACGGGACGCCGGATAGCCGCGCGGATCTCTGCCTCAGTCACCTGCTCACAGCGGCATACCAGCACGCCGTATTCAGGATCTTTCTTATATGCTTCTTCGCGTTCAGCATCCGTCATATTGCGGAAAGCACGCGGGAGAGGAGTGGGCTTCTTCCAGTCAGCCTTTTTCTCAAGACCGAGGAAGGCAGCGACTTCGTCGCCCAGCTCCTGGCCAATGGCCGGAGCAGCGGACAAGCCGGGGCTTTCTACGCCGACAGCTTCATAGGCGCCGGCAGGCGCACCTTCGACTTTGCCGATGATGAAATCACCGTTCTCTTCATGAGCACGAATGCCGGAGAAAGTGGTGATAACCTGACGAAGATTGACTTTGGGCCAGGTCAGACGGACTTTGTCCATCACGGTATCCAGACCCTTGCGGGTGGTGGCCACATCATAGCCGTTATCAATATCGTCAGCGGTCGGGCCCAGCAGGATGTTGCCATGGGTGGTGGGGGAAACCAGCACGCCCTTGCCCATCTTGGTGGGGCACTGGAACATGGTCATCGTGAAGGGAATGTCGGCCATGTGATCCAGCAGGTAATATTCGCCGCGACGGGCGATCAGCTTTACCTTGCGGGTGGAGATCATGTTGTGCAGTACTCCACTGCCAATGCCGGCGCAGTTGACGATAGCACGGGCTTTGTATTCGTCGCGCTCGGTGAGAACCAGCCAGTTGCCGTCAGAAGTGGGCTTGATCTCCAGCACGGGGTTAGCCAGGCTGAATTCAGCGCCGTTTTCGGCAGCACTGTCGGCCAGGGCACATGTCATTTCATAAGGACTGACCAGACCGCTGGTGGGAGCGTACAGAGCACAGACCACTTCAGGGTTGGTGTTGGGCTCCATTTCCAGAATCTCATCCCGTTCGATGATGCGGCAGCCTTCGACCTCATTGGCCTCAGCCTGCGCAAGCAACTTTTTCAGGGTCTCGCGGTCTTCTTCGGAGAAGCCAAGCACCAGAGCGCCAGGCTGACCGTAAGGTACGCCCAGTTCGCGCGCCAACGCGCCGTACATCTTGCTGCCCTTTACATTCAGGCGAGCTTTTTCTGTGCCGGGATGTGCGTCGAAACCGGCGTGAACGATGCCGCTGTTGGCCTTGCTGGCACCGTCGGCTACGTCTTCCATACGGTCCACGACCAGCAGCTTGCCGCCGTACTTGGCCATCTGCTGTGCTACTGCACAGCCGACCACGCCGGCGCCAATGATGATTGCGTCGTACATGATTCCCATTCCTTTCAATTCATTCCTCCGGACCCATAGAAGAACAGGTCCTCAAGCAGATTGATTATAGCATAATGGACATATGCATTCAAGCAAATATAAGGCAGAATTACTATTTTTTTGGCTATTTTCGGGCAGTTTTCCGTGCAGGATGACGAAACGATCAAGTGACACAGAAAGACGATCACAAACGATCAGAGACGATCAGTGGGCCGCGTTGCCAGAGCAGATGGGGCATGCTATAATAAGAAGGCAATTCCTGCAACGGAGGCGAATTCGATGCCTAAGGGCTCTGGAAAGAAACGCGCAAGATTGACAGCGATACTGATTGCTGTTGCTTTTGCTTTTACTGTATTCATATTTGCACCTGTAGAGCAATATTTACTGAGCCAGAATGAGTCGGAAATCTGGTTCGATCTGTCTGATTTGTTGCCAACTTTGCTCCCGGCTTTTGTGCTGTGTGCGGCTTTCCTTGGCGGCTTACTGTGTATTGTTCCGGCAAAGGTACGCAGAATCGGAATGGCATTAATTGTGGGCCTGACACTTTGTCTATATTTACAGGGGAACTTCCTAAACCCCGATTATGGTGAGTTGGATGGCCGTGCTGTTAAGTGGAATCATTTTACCGGATACGCTATATGGAATACAGCTTTCTGGATTATTATTCCTGCCATACTGATCGTGTTGGCGGTGAAAAGGCGCAAAGTCTTTGTGACTGTAGTACGTGCGTTGGCAGCTGTGCTGCTGATTATACAAGCTGTTACGCTTTGTACTGCGTTAATAATACATCCACCAGTGGAGAATCATGAGAATTGGGTGGCTTCTGACCTGGATCAGTTTACACTGGGAACTAAAGCCAATACCGTGATATTTGTGGCTGATGCATGCGATTCCACATATTTGCCACTGATTCTGGAAAATGATCCAGACGCGTTGTCAGAACTGGATGGGTTTACCTATTATTCGGATTATGCCGGCGCATACAGCAAAACGAAGATGGGCTTACCCTATACGCTGACCCAGCGTTGGTATGAAAACGATGAGACAGTTGAGAATTATCTGAATCGTGCGTACACAGATGTGCCATTGTACAACCAGTTAGCTGCTGACCAGTGGGATGTGCGGGTATACAGCTCAAATGCATATTTGGCACCTTCGGCGATTGGCGTATTCCGCAATGTAATCAACGCGGAGACGACGGTTGGTTCATATCCGCGTTTGTTCGCACGTATGATGCGTTTTGCTGGCTACCGTTATGCGCCGCATTTGCTAAAGCCGTGCTTGGTATTCTATAGCGGTGACCTTGAATTTGAACGTGCTGCTTCTACTGAAGCACAACCGTATTATAAAGATAATTATATTTATCGTGACCGTATGAACGCTCTCGGACTCTCACAGCGGGAAGGTAAAGCGTTTATAGTGTACCACCTGAATGGCAGCCATCTGCCCTGCAGCATGACGGCTGAAGGAGAGAATGTGGGCAGCTGGAACACGACTGCGTTGGAACAGACGATTGGTGTGTTCCGCACCATGATTGGACCGTATCTGAAACAAATGAAAGCACTTGGCATATATGATGATGCCAATATCATTATCACTGCAGACCATGGGCGCTTTGATGAAGGCCCATCCGCGCCTATCTTCCTGCTTAAACCGGCTGGGGCACACGGGGAAATCACTTATAATAATGCCATGGTTTCTGTCAGCGATCTGCATGCTACACTGCTGAAACTGTGCGGCTTGGAAACGGAAGGAGAAGCCGTGTATGAGATAGATCCAACCCAGGAACGTGAGCGCCGTTATCTGTATTATCCTACTACACATGCCAATGGCGGAACACTGCCGCCGCTGACTGAGTATCGTGTGAAACGCGGATTGACTTATGTGCCTACCGGCGTCGTGCTGGAAGGCGGAAGTGAAAATATCAAAAAGTAAACAGTATAGACTTTGCTGCTAAACCTGTTGCAGGAGGGAAAACGTGTCACAGGCCATTCTGACGCCAATCGCTCATATTCACAGTGATTTTTCACAAAAGTTCGGTATACCACGCCAGAGCGGTTTGGTTGAGCAGCTGACTGCATGCATAGTTTTTGAAGAACCCTTCCGTAACCGCGATGCACTTCGCAGTATTGAGGGGTTTTCACATCTGTGGCTGATCTGGCAGTTCAGCGAAGCGCTGGTAAACGAGTTCCGGCCGACAGTTCGGCCACCGCGTCTGGGAGGCAATCGCCGCGTAGGAGTGTTTGCAAGCCGTGCGCCATATCGTCCGAATGGGCTTGGGCTCAGTTGTGTTCGCCTGCTGGCTGTGGAGGAAAGCCCTGAGGGCCCCGTATTGCATGTTGCAGGTGCTGATTTGCTGGACGGAACACCGATTTTTGATATCAAACCTTATCTGCCTTTTACTGACTGCCACCCGGAAGCGACTCCGGGCTATACGGCTGAGACAATCGAACATAAACTGCATGTTAAGTATAATGAACAGATGCTGGAATGTGTGCCGGAAGAAAAGCGTGATGCCTTGCTCGGAGTATTGGCATGTGATCCACGACCGGGTTATGAAGACAATCCTGATGTGGAGTATGGACTGGCTTTTGCTGAATTTGATATTGGGTTCAGGGTTTCTGGGGATGTGCTGACAGTGACGCGAATCGAACCGCAAAAATAATTTTGCTTTTGTGGAACTTTTTGTGGAAATCTGCGTCAGTATAAATGCCGCCAGACAAAGGCGGGAAAAAGAAAGAAGGTAAATGAAATGAAAAAGCTGATTGCAATGTTGCTTGTACTGATTACCCTCGCTGCTCCTGCCCTTGCAGAGACACCGATGATTGGCGGCTGGAATGTTGCTGAAGAAACGACGGTTACTGACGAGATCCGCGCATTGTTGGAGAAGGCCCTGGAGGGATTTGTTGGTTCTGACTTTGAGCCTGTTGCTTACCTGGGTTCCCAGATTGTAGCTGGTACAAACCATTGCATCCTGTGCCAGCGTACTGTTGTTTATCCCGGCGCACAGCCTGTATATACGTTGGTATACCTCTACGAGAAATTGGATGGCACAGTCGAGATTTTGAATATGTGTGATCTGGATCTGACTGCTTTTGCTGAGAAAGCAGAATAAGGTTCAAAAAAAATAAGACCGGCGGCAGATCAAAGTGATCTGCCGCCAGTCGTTTTTTACGGGATTATTGCCTTTCGTCTCCCCAGAAGAACAGGGCTACGGTACCAGGGCCGGTATGACTGCCTATTGTAGTGCCTACGGAATTGATCAGTACTTTACCATTCAGATGGGGGAAGCGCTCTTCAACCAACGCAGCTACTGCTTGTGCATCTGCCAGACAGGCAGATTGAGAAATATAGCATTTGCCATTATAATCCAAGCCACCTTCTGCGTGAGCTTCCATCTGCTCGACAATGCGTGCAATGACACGCTTTTTAGTGCGGATTTTTTCACGGGGGATCAAGTGCCCTTCTGCGTCCATGTTCAGAAGAGGGCAGATCTGCAGAAGTGTACCGAAGAAGCCGGAAGTTTTTGAAATACGTCCACCGCGTACATAAAAGGTCAGATCGGTTGAGAAGAACCAGTGATGCAGACGCAGACGATTATCCAATGCCCACTGATAAAGATCTGTCAGCGCCATGCCATTGTCACGCTTATCAGCCAACGTGTCCATGAATAAGCCGTAACCGGAGGAAGCACCCAGAGAATCGATGATCAGGATCTTGCGTTCCGGGTATTTTTCCTGAAGCTGCTGCTGTGCCAGCGTTGCGGAGTTATATACACCGGAAATGCCACTGGACAGGCAGACGTGTAGGATATCTTTGCCCTGCTCGAGAAAAGGAGTGAAGTAGGCGACAAATTCGTCTTCATTTACTTGAGATGTTTTGGTGTCCGCTCCGTCCACCATGGCCTGGTAAAAGTCATCAAAGGAAATACTTTTGCCCAGGTCATCGGCATAAGGCTTTCCGTTCAGATAGAAGTGAAAGCAGATATAATGAATATCCCGCTGGGAAAAATGCTGTTCGCTTAAATCTGCTGTCGAGCAGCAACTGAGGATGTAATTGCTCATAGTACCCTCCTCGATTATTATTTCATAACCATTATAAAAGAACAGGGGAAAGAAAGTCAAACGAATGAAATAAATGCACTAATGATTTGACTAGGCATGCTTCTGCTGATGTGTCAGAAATTCCCTGATGAGCGTGAGGTCTTCCTTGTCTTTTGCTCGGCCAAGCGATTCTTTCATCATGATTAGGCCTTTGATAGAGATAATAGGAATGCCATCGATTGAATCAACATGGTCAAACAGCCAGATTTCAAACAGCTCTATATTACCGGGCATCTCAAATTTCCTTGTGCCATCCGTATAACGCTTCGCAAGATATCCTTCGGCTTCAAGCCTGTCAGCCAGCCTTTTGCTGCATCCAAGGTCTATATCGTGGGTTTCATTCTTGATTCCATAGAGTACCATTGCGCCACCGGTAACGAGCCAGTAGTCTTCAATGGAAAATCCCAATGCATGCACTTTCTGAATGATGTCCTGTTTATTCATTTCTTTACCGCCTTTTCCAGAAGTCGCAACACTCGGAAGTGTTTGCTTTGAAATAAAAAATCAAAAGCACCTGTTACAGGTGCTTCTGATTTTGGTGGGCAGGGATGGATTCGAACCATCGAAGGCGGTGCCGGCAGATTTACAGTCTGCTCCCTTTGGCCACTCGGGAACCTACCCAGGAAATGGAGCTGGCGATGGGACTTGAACCCGCAACCTGCTGATTACAAATCAGCTGCTCTGCCAATTGAGCTACACCAGCAAACGCCCAACCGGCGGGACAAAATTGGCGACCCGAATGGGGCTCGAACCCATGACCTCCAGCGTGACAGGCTGGCGTTCTAACCAACTGAACTACCGGGCCACAT
>JAFYDF010000057.1 GCA_017544935.1 Clostridia bacterium | reverse complement strand
TTCGAAAACAAAGAAGCCATCGAGCTGTCCCTGGAAGAAATGAATGAAGTAGCAGGCGGTTACAAGCCCCTGGCTCCCAAGAAGGGTTACATCGTATACCAGATTGCCAAGGGCGACACCCTGCGCAAGATCGCTGACAAGTTCAAGGTAAAGATCGCCGAGATCATCTCCTGGAACCCCAAGATCACCAACCGCAACCTGATCTATGCCGGCGACTACCTCTACATCAAGCAAAAGTAAGATAAAGCCAATCAGCAAAACGCCTTTTCTCAGAAGGGAAAGGGCGTTTTTGTATACTCAGAGAACGGCAACGGCACCAGCCGCATCGCTCTTCTAAAACTTTTACGGGATATAATCTATCATTTTTCTCTTAGGTCAGTAAAATAGCGGAGAGGAACACTGTCCCCTCCGCGCGTGCTAAACATGAGGATGTTACGGAGCTTCTACTTCAGGTGTTATGCCCGGGATCGGGCGTGCCGAAAGATAGAGTGTAGTCGGGGCATCCCCGGAAAGCGTCAGCTTCAGATAATTGTCCCGCAGAAGCTGCAGTATGACAATGCCCTTATCTGTTACAAAGGTAAGCGCACCGTTTTCAACCGTGCAGTCGTACATTGCCAGCCCGAACAGGGAACCGTTCACAGCAAGTTTTGTACCCTCGATATACAGCTCTGTGTCTTCTTTGATTGCGGAAGACAGGACCGTTCCATCGCCGGATGCGGTATAGTATGACTTCCAGTAGCCGTCAAAATTCCCTGTTTTCGCTTCTGCAAAGGGTTCTGCCGGAACGTATGTGTCCGGCTGTTCACGGGTAAAAACCATGCTCAAAGCATTCCAGCGCAACCCTTCGCCGACAGGCAGCAGAGGCGCCTTCTCATCCCCGTCGAGGACTAACAGTCCTTCTATCAGTTCCCATGCACCGGTCTTTGACTCACCGCCCGGGATATTCAGCGTGTACATACCATCCTCGGAAAGCGCCAATGTGATCACGATCCCGGCAAACTCTGAGTACCAGTCACCGAGAATACGTTCAGGCAACGGCTTTGCCGATTCTGGCATCAGCTCATACTCCGGTTCTTCAGGCACCGGAGGGCGTGTAGACTCAGCAGTCAAATCGGCAGCAAACGCTGTGCTCAACATCATCGATATAATCAGCAAAAGAGTTATGCATATCTGAGTTATTCTTTTCATGCGATCGCCTCCAGCTCTTAATCAACTAATTCTCAGAAAAGAATGCAAGCCAGTTTGCGTAAGGGACGTTTCACTCATGAATAATGTTTAGGTCACGAACACTGAAGTAAGGCGATTCAGCTTTGTTATTGTTGGCATCATAAACAACGACTTTATACTCGGCTTTCATATACTCAGAAATATACTCTCCTTCATCTTCCCTGTAATCTAAAGCAATAGTACCAAAGTCAAGAGTATATTGTAACTGGCTCAATTGATAACGGGAATTAACTGTCTGCTTAAAACGTAAAGCATCAACATAATCCCACGCTTTTCCAGGCACCTGAGTATCGACTGGCACTCTGAGGTACAATTTCACTGTATATGGAGCAGTTCCTCCTTTGAATGAAACATGATAGCGGGCACAATTCTCCCATTTATATACTAATTCAATACTATCAAAAGCAAGCTCCTCATTGATTTCAACTATATCGCTCCATACATACCCGTTCGTGTATGTATCCACAACCTTGCAGCGATATAATCCGACTCCGGGTGCTGTAATGTATTGTGAATCATATACGAGCATGCTCCAGCTTGGGAAGTAAATTCCCGGCGAACCCTTATACCATTCATACCGGATACCATGTCCTTCCGCTGTTATGGCATGACAGGACAGTACAGGCGGTGCCGCATCCTTCTTAAGGCTACCGCCTACCGGCTGTATGCGGATCCACGGACAAGCCCCGGTATATTTCACCGGGATTACATTACTGATGGCGAATTGTTTATCATCATCCCATACGATACAGGCATAATCTCGTATAGATCCGGCCTGGTATGTCGGGCTTGATTCGCCGGTCCTGTACCATCTGCCAAGCCATTTCGTAAGCCATTGGTAAGAATAGGGTTTCGTTCCGCCCTCTGCTTCCACGAACAGGTCAGCTGTTCCGTTGGGGACTATGATCACTTCAGACTCTGTCTGACTCTTGATACGGATTATGTTGTCACTAAAGATAACTGCATCTGAATCCGCATAATGCCCCTGGCTGTCTGTAATACGGAAATAGTATTCGCCCGGATAGTATATGGGGAACTCTGCCCAAGCGAAATCGTGCGTGGCTTCCACATATTCCATACCGTTTCTGTACAATTGGAAGCTGTAAGGCGCCTCACCATCCGCGACTGCTGTTCTGATCCCGGCGGTTCCGCCTTTCGGGATCAATTTTCCAATGGGCTGCTCGGTTATAGTAAGCGTCTTTTCCCAGCGTTCAACTATCGCAGTAGCCGTTTCTCCCATGGCATCCACTGCATGAGCAATATATGTGCCTGTTTCATATGTATCCGCGCTATACTCCTGATGGCCATAGATCTGCATACCCTCATAAGTATCGAGTGCATCCCCTTTGTATGTCCACCAGACTTCATACGGCTCTACGCCGCCCCAGAAGGAAGCGTTTACAGTCCATTTTTCACCAGGCCATACATAATCATATGGTGTCTGCGAATACGGGGCAAGCGGCTTTTCGGAATAAACGGTACAGATCGAAGAATCGATCGATTCCCCTGTAACATTGTCCTCAACCGTACAGAAGTAATCTCCCAGCTCAGAAACAGGAAGGAATTGTTCTTTGCCGACAAAAACATTTTCACTGGTGTACCAGCGATAGGTATAATCACCTGAGCCGTCTGCCGCACGGCAGTAAAGCGTCGGGTTCTCGCTCGACTGCAGATTAACGTTGGAAGGCTCTTCAGCAATACGGAGCTTGTAAGTGACATACGCCCACTCAGACTTCTCCGAATTGCCCGCATCATCAGATACTGTGCACGAGTATTTTTCTGCACCCTCGCCATCGCCCACGGTAAGCGTATCCGTATCCGAGAGCGACGCGTGCAGAGCGGTATCTATCTCTTCTTCTGAAGCTCCGAACAATCCACCCAGCCACTTTATGAAATCGTTAGCCACACCTTCCTGGAAGACTTCCTGGGTATTAGAGTGCCATTCATATGTATAGTTGCCGGAACCTCCGATAGCCGCAACATGCATTGTGTGTGTTTCATCTGTATTCCGAGTGATCGTGCCATCCTTCGGCTGTTCTATAATGATGATCGGATCGAAATCATAGGGTACGATAGCCACGTTTCCGGTATGCAGCCATCCGAAGAGATACTCGAGCGGATCGATTTCTTCGGTGCGGATATGACTCGCATCATGTCTGCAGGTATAGGTCTTGATCCCCGGCGTGAGCCCTTGCGGCTCGGCAGTGATCACGCCTTCATCCCAGTCATGGCCGGTCACGGGGATGGCTTCTGTATAGGTTGCGCCGCAGCGCTTGCAGGTATAGGTCTTAACGCCTTCCTGCTCGCAGGCTGCTGTTGTAACCCTGCCTTCATCCCAGTCATGTCCAAGAGGCTTGTACACTTCTGAATACTGCTGTCCGCAGAGCGTACATTTCCACGTCTTAGTGCCTCTCTCAGTGCAGGTCGCAGGTGTTTCCGCCTTCACATACCAGCTGTGCAGGTGTGTATCGCCTTTAGGCGGATCCGCGGTCGCCGCGACAGGCAGAAGCGCCACCGTCATCACGGCAACAAGCAGCAGAGATATGATCTTCCTTCCGTTTCTCATATTGCCCTCCTCGTTTCCTGTAACAGTAGTTCTCAACAGTTCCGGGAATATATGCATCTATAGTACTTACTGATTCCAGTATACCATTACCATGCGCATTGCACACTGGCAGAAATGACAGTTTTATCGTACCGGGAAGCTAATCAGCACATTTCTTTCATTATTACCGGCCAACCGCACACTGCAGAGTGCACTCATTTTCCCTTGGGAATGGTGACACCGCTGCGGACAGCGGCAACAGCAAGCTCAGTCCGGGAAGCGCAGCCTGTCTTCTGAATCAGATTCGTCACATGATAGCGAACGGCAGAAAGACTAAGGAACAATTCATCCGCGATCTCGCGGTCGGTCAGCCCCTCCGTCAGCAGCCGCAGCACATCCATTTCCCTGTCGGTTATATCCGTGCTTTCGGCAAGGCCGACACTGCTCTTGGGCGCACTGTCCGGGAAAATATGCTCGCCCGCCATCGTGCGGTCCATGAGTTCAAGCATGGGCAATGCCTGCACTTCCTTATACCAGAACGAATCCACGCCGATCGCCCTGGCGCGTTCCAGAAACGTGCTGTCCGGCATGGAAGTGACGATAATGACCTTGACTGCCGGGTATGCCGTCTTGATGCGCTCAGCAGCATCCAGCCCGTTGGAGCCGTCGTTCATGACTATATCCATCAGCACGAGATCGACGTCCCCCCGCGCACAGTAGGCATCCGCAATCTTGGCTGTATCAAGCGACGCTGCAAGCTCATAGCGCTCAGAGCTTGTGACAAAGCTCTCGAACAGCTGCCGCGGCATGGCCTGGTCGTCCACGATCAATACTCTATATGGCATAAGGCACCTCCTTCGGCAAGGTAAGGGTCAGGGAGAACCGCGGTGACGTACGGATCTCCATCGTGCCGCCTGCACGGCCGGCAAGCGCATGCAGTGTGGCAAGCCCGCCCGATTCATGTACTGGGCCGTCCGGCTGCTCGCCGTTATTGGTAAACACGACTATGACCTCCGTGTCATTTTCGGTCACATCGAGATACAGCGCATCCCCGTGCGCATGACGCAGCGTATTGGTAAAGCACTCATGGATGGCAGTCGCGACAACATGCTTCGCAGGCTCCTTTGGCGGAAGCGTCCCACTGACGGTGACCTTGACACCGAGGCGTTCTGCTGTTTCCAGCATCAGCTCATATTCATCCCGCTCAGCCACCGCACGTTCAGCTTTCAGGAACGTAACACCCAGGCGCAGCCGTTCAATGAGCGCTGACTTTTCTTCCTGTGAGCCTCCATTTCCAAGGAAACGCCGGATCGACAGCAGATTGCTTCCAAGCTCATCATGGATCCTTGCTTTGGCCTTGAGGGTTTCCTGCTCAGCGGTCAGCTGTACGATCTGCTGGTTGACGCGATTCAGATGCCCGTTCAGTTCCAGCAGGCGGGACTGCATATCCTGAAGATGTTCCGTTTTTCGGTATGCATCCGTAATATCCGAAGCGGTCATCATGTGGATCGGCTGGCGCTCCAGCATCATAGGTTCATTATTGATCTTCCACGCGCTGCCGTCAGCGAGAATAACGATCAGTTCCCCGTTCAGCGTCACCGTCCTGGCTCCTTCACTGAGAGAGCCGGACCTGAGCCGCTCTGAAAACTCAGTGCCGCTGATCAAGGCCTGCCCCGTTGTCTTCCGGCAGAGGTTCTGCATTGCGAAATTGATCAGCACGATGCGGCCGTCTTCCGCATAACAGCAGATGCCTGAAGGCAAGTTATCCATGGCTTCCTTGATTGAATGTGCCGAAATATGCGCCAACCGGAAATGTCCGACATCCCACATCAGATATATCGTCAGACCGCCGAACAAGACGCATACAAGAAGAAGCAGCCAATCAGGCACCGTACTCAGCCATTTCGTGGCAGCTATTCCTGCCGCACTTGCCGGGCCCGGCCACAGGATCATGGGGAAACACTGTTCAGCAAAGTAAACCGCGAGAAGCAGCGGTACCGCTAGGCCCAGCAGTCGGTATCGTTTCTGGCGGTACAACAGCGTGCAGGCTATGACA
>JAFYDF010000056.1 GCA_017544935.1 Clostridia bacterium | reverse complement strand
GATGCGGACAATCGCACGGCCGATGGTCGTCTTGCCGGAACCGGACTCGCCGACCAGAGCGAACGTTTCGCCCTTGTAGATTGTGAAATTGACATCATCCACAGCGACAAATTTCCTGCGGCCTGTGCCGAACGCCACCTGAAGGCCCTTGACTTCGATGAGCGGTTCGCGGTCCGGGTCCTGATGCGGATGATACAGTTTCTTATCGGAAGGCTTTCCGAAATCCGGGTCCTTCAGCTTCTGGATCGCATCCGGCTGGGGAATCTGGGGCGCGCGCGGATCCATCAGCCAGGTCTTGGCCTGGTGGGTCGTGCTGACATCATAGATCGGCGGTTCTTCCAGGAAATCAATGTTCAGAGCGTGCCGGTTGCGGGGAGCGAAGGAGTCTCCGATGATCTTGTTGAAAAGGTTGGGCGGCGTGCCGTCGATAGCCGGCAGCTTCTCGCCCTTCACACCCAGCTGGGGAAGCGCGCTGAGCAGGGCCCATGTATAAGGATGATGAGGATCAAAGAAAATTTCATTGGCCAGACCTGTTTCAATGATCTGACCTGCGTACATGACCGCCACGCGGTCCGCCACATTGGCCACCACACCCAGGTCATGGGTGATATAGATGATCGTCATGTGGTTTTCACGCTGCAGTGTCTTGATCAGTTCAAGGATCTGGGCCTGGATGGTCACGTCCAGGGCCGTGGTCGGTTCATCGCAGATCAGGATCTGCGGTTTGCATGCCACAGCGATGGCTATGACCGCTCTCTGGCGCATGCCGCCGGAGAATTCATGGGGATACTGGCCATAGCGTGCTTCCGGGTTGGGAATGCCGACGCTGGCCAGGAGGCGAATGGTCTCTTCTTTGGCGGCTTTCCCCTTCAGCCCCTGATGCAGTTCGACCGCTTCACGGATCTGCAGGCCGACTTTCTTGAGCGGGTTCAGGCTGGTCATGGGGTCCTGGGTCACCATGGCGATCTGTTTGCCGCGGATGTTCTGCCATTCCTTTTCTGTTTTAAGTTTGGCCAGATCCGTGTCTTTATACATGATGGATCCGTTCGTGATCTCGCCGTTTTTGTCCAGCATGCCGACAAACAGCTTGGTGAACACGCTTTTCCCGGAACCGGACTCTCCCACAATGGCGAGGGTCTCCCCTTCATAAAGATCCAGCGAACAGCCGCGGATCGCCTTCAGCTTCTGTCCGCGAAGCGTGAACTCAACTTCGACGTCCTGGGCCGACAGGATCGGCATCGTGGAAAGGATCTGATCGTTGATCCTTTCAAACTGCAAGGCGGCTTCCGCGTTTCCACTGCCATATTTGCTGGAAATAGTTTTTTCACTCATTCGTTCGTCACCGCCTTACATATGATTGCGGGGATCGCACGCATCAGAAAACGCATTGCCCGCAAGATAGAAGGTGATGGTGATCACAGATACAATCACCGCGGGGAAAACAAGCATATAGGGATACTGCATAAACAGGCTGCGGGCATTGCGGAGCAGGATACCCAATGAAGGCGTCTCCACGCTGATCAGTCCCAGGTACGCGAGCGTTGTTTCAAACGCAATGGTGCCGGGGATCGCCAGAGCAAGGCGCAGCACCACAACACTGATGAGGTACGGAAAAATATTTCTGTACAGCGTTCTCCACAGCCCGGTGCCGAGGCAGCGGGAAGCAAGGTTGTATTCACGGTCACGATACATGAAGACCAGGTTGCGGATATTCCTTGCCGTACCGAGCCAGCCGAAGAGGATCAGCGCTCCGCCGATGATCAGGTAGGATTTGCCCACCATCAGGGCGATGAGCGTCATATAAATGATGGTCGGGATGTTGTTGATCAGGTTGTATATCTCCGTAATGATCCTGTCAAGCGCGCGCACATATCCCCACAGCAGTCCGATCACCGTGCCCAGTATGATCTGGCCTGCCGAAACGCATATGGCCAGGACAATGCTCAGGCGGGTCGCATACCACACCTGGCACCAGTAGTCCGCGCCAAGAGAGTCCGTACCGAACCAGTATGTGCTGTTCGGTCTGATAAAGGCCAGTTTCGTATCGTAATGA
Source organism: Clostridia bacterium (assembly GCA_017544935.1). Taxonomy (GTDB): domain Bacteria; phylum Bacillota; class Clostridia; order Christensenellales; family Aristaeellaceae; genus SFMI01. The sequence continues at coordinate 2,857 of JAFYDF010000056.1, read as the reverse complement.
AGGGTGTTGACGTCGAATTTGCTGATCATGGGAGAGATAAATGTGAAAACGAAGAGCAGCATGAACACGACCAGCATGATGACCGCGCTCTTCTTTTTCAGGAAATTATGCCATACGCTCTTCCAGTAGCTGTACTGGCTGTAACCGGTGCGCTCCGCTTCCTGATAGTTGTATTCAGCCAGGGCAAACAGCTGTTTTTCCGGCATGGAGGAACGCTTGTTGACATACGGGCGGCCCTTTTCATAGGTGTGTTCCGTGGTGTCCACGTCTTTCTCGTTTACATCAGCCATGACGACATCACGGGAGTCGTTTTCGGTATTGATGCCTTTCAGGACGATCTTCTGCTTCTTGTCCATATCAGCGCGTACCTCCCTTTTTAGTCAGACTGATCCTGGGATCCAGAATGCCCATCAGCAGATCGCCGATAAACACGCCGAGAATGCCCAGTGTGGCGTAAAACAGTACGATGGCCTGCACCAGATTGGTATCGTACCTGGAGATGGCCTGGGTCAAAAGCGGCCCCATGCCCGGAACGGAGAAGAAGCTCTCCGCGAGGAGCGAACCGCCCACGGTCAGAAGAATATTGTAGGGAAGATACTGCGCAAGGGGCAGGAAGGCATTCTTCATCACGTGACGGAACATGACCTGGGTCGTGGTAAAACCCTTGAGCTGGGCCAGACGGATATAGTCCTTGTTCAGCTCGTCCACCATATAACGGCGCATCCAGAGCATGTAGCTGGCCGTCGATGCCGTGGACAGGCACAGGATCGGCGGAATGGCCGATGTCACCGGGGTGGCGCTTCTGAAGGTCATGGGCAGATTAAACAGGTGCGCACACAGATACATGATGAGCGTATAACTGACCAGGTGCGGCACGGCATTGATAAAAATCGTATAGCCGCTGCATATATTATCCAGAACACCGCCCTTGTAACGCGCCTGCAGGACACCCAGCACAACGCCCAGCACCAGAGCCAGCGCCAGGGAACACAGACCGATCCGCATGGAGATCGGGAACTTGTCCGAAATGATCTCAATGACCGACACGCCATGCCGGATACGGTACGACTCACCCAGACTGAAGGTGAAATTGTAGTTGGCCGGATTCAGATGGTTCAGGACATTTTTGAATCCCGCTGCATTGATATCCAGGTCGACCCCGTTAAGCAGCTCCCCTATTTTGCCGTGCAGCGCTGCATCCAATTCATCCCTCAGGAGCTCTGCCTGTTCCTCCCCTATGGTCTTCTTGGCATCCTTGAAGAGGGTACCCATCGCCTTACCGGCCAGATTGGACGCAAGCTTCTCGGCGACATAGACACTGTCCGTACCGTTCTCACCCTGCAGCGCGCTTTCGATCTGCTTGATTATGATGTTTTCGGTCAGGATCTTATTGTTGATCTTGTCGATCTCTTTTTCAGCGGCATCCGCATCCGGATAATATTTTCGTATAGCGCTCTCGACTGCGGAATGCACGCCCTCTCCAACGCCGCTTTGAAGCCTGGAATTGATCAGCGCCTGCTGTTTTGCGGCATATATATACTCCACCTTAAACATGTTTTGGAAGAAATTTTTCAGCTGAATCAAAGGCGGATCAAGCAGGCCCGCCGCTTCCAGCTTGCTCTGCTTCTGGGACTCGGTCAGCTTGATCAGCTCATCCTCGGTAAAGAAGTAATCCGTGGGCATCATGCGCATCAGAAGGAATACGACACTCACAATGATCAGAATTGTAAGCAGCGACTGAAGCAGTCGTTTCAGAATATACTTTAGCATGAGAGCGGCCCCTTTTTTGACTGGCAGTCATCAAACTTTCTCCGCAGCTGTTGACAAGGGTTGATGACTGACAGTTACTGAAAGTGATAAGGCAGACAACTTCCCTTCAAAGGTCAGTTTTCGGGGAAGCTGTCTGCCTCTCAAGCTATCAAACAGATTTCCGAATCAATGAAACTTACTCAGCGGCATTGTAAGCAGCCTTGATGGCCTCATATTCTTCGGTGGTGTACATTTCGGAATTGGTCTCCCAATTCTCATAGCGATAGGTAGAGATGCCATAAGCCGCATAGCACTTGGTGTAGTCATTGACCTTGGTCAGCTGCCAGCTGATATCAATGTAGCACGGAATGGTCAGCGCATGCTGTACGAAGTATGCTTCGCTCTTGGCAAACGCGTCCAGACGGGCGTCATAGTCGTCCACGATCGTGCGGGCTTCAGCCACCAGGCTGGTGAACTCTTTGTACCAGGACAGGCGGAACGCTTCATTGGCAATGGCGGTATTCCAGTTGGTGTCCGGAGTGCCGTCTTCTTCCCACACGTCATAGTTGAGGTGCATCTGATAGGAGTACTTGGTCGGACGGGCTTCCACCAGGTATTTGTAATAGGGATTGTCGGGATCGTTGTAGATCGTGGTCAGGGCAGACTGGGAAAGAGCAACGCGGTCAAGCTGGCCGGCGTCAAACAGTTCCTTGGCCTTGTCGACAGACTCGACCATGGTGATGACGACTTCGTCAAACAGCTTGCTGTCTTCGTTCCAGTACAGGGGATTTTTGGTGAGGATCTTTTCAGAGCCTTCATTGTAGGTGGTCACGGTATAGGGGCCGGAATACCACATTTTATCAGGGGTCAGAGCACGGGTGCCTTCCACGCCCAGTTCATCGATCATGCCCTGGGGAAGAGGATACAGGCACGCATAGGTGGCAACGGAGTCAAAGTAAGGAGTGGAATCCTTGCAGGTATACACGATGGTATATTCGTCGGGAGTGGAAATGCCGACTGTCTCAAGGAACTTGCCTTCATAGGTCAGGGCAGCGGCTTCCTCGGGATTGGTCTCGGTGAGGGCTTTGGTGTACTCATAGTACTCTTC
>JAFYDF010000055.1 GCA_017544935.1 Clostridia bacterium | reverse complement strand
TTTGCTTGCAGTAAACAAAGGAATATGTTTATCAGCAAAAAAGCCGGCATACGGTGGAATAAAGTCGAAATCAAAGTGGAAGCCCGCAAATGATGTGAATAAGCATCTGATTCCTGTTGATCCACTTCTTTTATCATATCAATCCCCACTCAGCGAATCTCTCAAATCCGCCGACGGCATTTATGTATCTGCGGACCACGTCGACTATGACCGCGTACGGCAGCCCGTCCACATAATCGTCGCCTATGGCGCAGGATATCTCGACGGGCTCCTGTGTCAGTTGCGCCTTGAGCCAGGCATATATGTTCACGCTCACGTCAGCCTTGGACAGGTCCTTGCCGTGCAGTCCGCCGCCGGTCACGCTGTCGCCCATGTCGCTGCCGAGCTTGCGGTTCACAGCGCCGGTGTCTACGTCCGTTCCGCCGGTCCACGGCCCCAAAGGATTGACCTCGGCCTTCGGATACAGGTTTTGAATGTGCCTCGTCAGGGCGTTGCTCTGGCATATGACCAGCCTGTCCCCGTCCAGTATGTACTTCCCGTCATAGGGGAACAGCTCGTAAATGCGGCGGGCGATCCGTGAGAGCCTCTTCTGCTCGGCAGTGACCGGCATACCCCGGAAGATACCGTTGTCGCCGCAGCGCAGGCCCTGCTTCTGGTTATCCGCCAGGTGTTCGTCCTGCGGCAGCTGCTTAAGGTTCACGCGCACGCTGCCGGCTATGCGGCGCACCGCCATATACACTTCCTTTTCCGGAAGCATGACCGAAGTCTCGCAGATGATGTTGCACACGCCGTGACCGATAAGAACTTCGACAGCGGTGCGTGGATGTGTCGCTTTTCTGTACGCCATGTCTACCAGCGCGCCAGCGATACGGTCGGCCAGTTTGTCGGGGTGAGAGGGGTTTACTTTTTCGTACATGGGGACCTCCAAAATTAATCAATATACACGCTTGACATATACACGCAGAACGTGTATAATCATCATATGATAAAGACATTTGCTGATGCCGAAACAGAGCGAGTGTATCATCAGCAGTTTTCTCGAAAACTTCCCAGCGATATACAGCGAGTTGCGCTGAGAAAACTGATGATGATCGATAATGCGGGAACTCTGGGTGATTTGCGGGTCCCGCCTGCAAATCATCTTGAACAGCTGCATGGTGACAGGGAGGGGCAGTACAGTATTCGCATTAACGATAAGTACAGGATCTGTTTCAAAGAGCTCAATGGCGACTACTACAATGTTGAAATCGTTGATTACCACTAGAAGGCGGTGTTATTATGAGTGATTTTATCAGCACACCAACCATAGGAGAGATCCTGAAAGAAGAGTTCATGGTGCCTATGGGTATCAGCGCATACAGTTTAGCTAATGCTATACTTGTACCGACATCCCGCATCCAGGATATACTGCATGGGCGCCGCAAGATCACCGCTGACACATCTCTGAGACTCAGCAGGTTCTTTGGCGTATCAGAAAGGTATTTTCTGAACCTCCAGAACGACATCGACTTGAGAAACGAGAAAGCAAAGATCTCAGAAGAACTCTCAAAAATACAAATGGCTTCCGCATGATGTGTTCGCAGTTTATTGCCAAGATAGAAAGGATCCCGCATTTGCGGAATCCTTTTCATCTATTTCGACTCATTACATCAAGTCTCGCAGATGATGTTGCAAAAACCGTGACCGATCAGAACCTCAACAGCGATACGTGGCGCAAGAGCCTTGTTGTACGCCATGTCTACCAGCGCGCCGGCGATACGGTCGGCCAGTTTGTCGGGGTGGGATGGGTTTACTTTTTCGAACATAGGAACCTCCTCGTGCATAGGAAAAAGACCCCGCGTTTGCAGGGCCCTTCCCGATCATCAACTGTAAAAAGAACAGTCCGCGGGACTGCTCTTATATCCTTTTCGCTGAGTGTATCATATCATAAAGGCGCCACTGGAATCAAGTCGAATTCACTATAATTCACTACCCAATTTCGGGAGTTTGACCGCCTGAAGAGCTTTTGAATATATCTTGAACACGTTGCTCTCCGTGCAGTGCATCTCCCGGGCGATCTCCGTCCAGTCCTTGTAGCATAGGTATCGGAGTTCCAGCAGCGTCTGCAGCTCGGGATCTCTGACGGATTTGACCACCTGCATTATCTCCTGCTTAAGTTCCACAAGCCGGTCGATATCATCGTTTATGCCTGACTGCATATCGACGATTTTAGCTATCACGTCTTCCATACTGTGGGCGTTCCTGGAATGGCTTACTGCCTCTCCGCCCATGACCGACGTCGTTTTCGTCGCGATGGCCCTTAACGAAGTCAGCTGCTCCAGTTTACTGTTTATGCGCCTGTCCAGCCAGTATGCCTGGTTCAGGTATTCCTTTGCGGTCACTCTTCTGCCTCCTTCCGAAGCCTGTCTATAAGGTAATCCGGGTCGATCTTTGTCATCATGCTGTACCAGTCGGAGTGAAAGAATTCTTCCACGTCCGCTTTCATCGCCGCCGCCGGTCTGGAATCCGGCTGCTGCTTCAGGATCCTCAGCGAGAGCCGGTAGTCCTTAACTGCCTGCAGTATCACGGCGTTGATAAGTTCCCTGTATCTTTTCACTTTGCCACCTCTGCTTTTACCGCGTCGATCAGCGCTTCCTGGATCCGGTCTTTCGCCGCCAGCGCCCTGAGGACTCTCGAGTCGACTGTGTCTTTGGTAACTATGCGCATTATCACGACCGTCTCCGACTTCTGGCCCTGCCGGAACAGGCGCGCGTTCATCTGCTGATACAGTTCCAGCGACCATGTGTGGGAGAACCAGCATATTGTGCTGCCGCCCGCCTGCAGGTTGAGCCCGTGGCCTGTAGACGCCGGGTGCGCGAGCCCGACCAGTATCTTTCCGGCATTCCACTGCCTGATGGAGTCTTCCGAATCGAGCCGCTCAAAGGGGATACCCGTATCCGCCAGCCGGCGGGATATCCGCTCGTAATCATGCCTGAACCAGTAAGCCAGAAGCAATGGCCGGCCGTTCATGCTCTCAATGATGTCTTCCAGCGCGTCCAGCTTCCGGTCGTGGATGTTTATCACACTGCCGTCATCAGAGTAGATCGCGCCGCCTGCCAGCTGTAGGAGCTTCCCGGTCAGCACCGCGGCGTTGGCGGCGGTCACTTCACCGTCCGGTAGAGACAGCACCAGTTCGCGCTTGAGGTCTTCGTAAGTATCCCTTT
>JAFYDF010000054.1 GCA_017544935.1 Clostridia bacterium | reverse complement strand
TTTTCTTCGCTTCCTTCACCATTTATGTATCTTCTTACTGCTTCAATGAGTTTTTCTGGCTTTACCTTCCTTTTATGCATAAGAATGCTCCCTTCATGCGACAGTTTTTCTTTTACTGTCTCTCTTGAAGGGAGCATATCACTGGATGATAATCTGCCTTTTAATCGTTTTCGCATTTGCAGAAAAAGAAAGCACTGGAAAGTGTGAGATTTGTGGAGAAAGAACAACCGATTGCTGGGTCGATAGTACAGGAGCTATATATTGCAAAAATATCCTCGTACAATTTCCTAATGAAGCTACTATAGATTCATATATCGTTGATATACGCTGTACGGAAATAGGCGAAGAGGCATTCTTTGGTAATCAATACTTACAGTCAGTTATTATCCAGAACGGAGTTAGTATCATTCGTTCTTCAGCATTTGCCTGTACAAACATTAAAAGTATTGTTTTGCCAGAAAGCTTGCTGATTATTGATGACCTATCATTTATGAATTGTCACTCACTTCGATCAATTAATATACCATCAAAAGTATGGGCAATTGGTTGGGGCGCATTTGTTGAATGCCCTTTGTCTTCAATAAATATACCCGATTCTGTTCGTTACATAGCAAGCGAAGCATTTGTAAAGACCAATATAACTGATGTGTATTTTGAGAGTGATAACTTTTATACCGTTGATGCTGTTTTTAGGAACAACACAAATCAACAAATAACATTTCATTTCCCCAAACATGACGCTAATGATGAAATTTGGACTATAGATCATTTGCTTGAATTCTATAATCATTTGGATCTTGATTATACAGTACTATATGATATGGACGTCACTAATGATTTCTAGAAAGCGTTTATACACTAGAACTAGGGCGTTGAGTCAAGCATGAAAAGCCCGATGTAAAAAACAAGCTTTTAATTCAAGAACATGCTTCTATTAAATATTGTAAAGATCACATGCATTCTGATAAGTGATTTCCGACAGTTCCTCTGTAGATACGCCATGAATCTCTGCTTGCTTCTCCAGTATATACCGCACAAAGGCAGGCTCGTTGCGTTGTCCGCGCAGTGGTACGGGGGTCAGATATGGACTGTCAGTCTCAATCAGCAATCTGTTCAAAGGTACTTCCAGTGAAGCAGCCACTACTGAGGCTGCCTTTTTGAATGTAACAGGACCCGCAAAGGAAATATAGAAACCCATCTTCAGGTATTCACGCACGAGCTCAGGGCTTGCTGAGCAACAGTGAATAACACCAGCAGGCAGTTTTTTCCCACGCGCGCGCAGGATTTCATACATGTCGCCGTGTGCATCACGGATATGGAAAATAACCGGCATATCCATTTCGAATGCGAGTTCAAGCTGTTCCTGGGCTACTCTTTTCTGCACATCCCGGGGCGACAGATCATAATAGTAATCAAGGCCGATTTCCCCCAGCGCCACCGTGCACGGATCCTGCAGCAGTTCCCGCAGCTGGTCCAGATAATCAGCGGGAGCATCTTTTGCTTCATGTGGATGCACACCTGCTGCCGCACAGATGAAGTCATATTCTTTTGCCAATGCAATGCAGCGGTGTGAAGATGGCAGGTCGCTTCCCACACAGCAGCAGCGTGTAACACCCTTTTCCTGAAGATGTGCAATTACCTCTGCACGATCTTCATTAAAACGCTCATCATCTAGATGACAATGCGAGTCAAAAAGTCGCATCCGCTTCACCTCATTCAAAAACCGCCGTCATAATCATATGGCGGCGGCAATCACCAGGGAAATGGCATTCACTGCCACGCCATTCTCTGATCCAAATTATTAGTTATCAGCCAACTTCGCTGCCGGGAGCGATATCTCCATCAATGGTCAGCACGCGCAGATACTCACTGCCGTCTTCCTTCTCTTCGACAGCGGAGAGGATCATGCCGTTGCTTTCCAGTCCCATCATCTTGCGCGGGGGCAGGTTTGCGATAATGACCAAGTTCTTGCTGATCAGTTCCTCTGGCTTATAGAACTTAGCAATACCGGACAGAATAGTTCTGTGCTCGCTGCCCAGATCAAGGTCGAACTTCAATAGTTTGTCGGACTTCTTGACTGGTTCGCAGGCCAGTACCTTTGCCACACGCAGCTTGCAGCGGAAGAACTCATCAATACTGACGCAGCCTTCAGGGATTTCGACTTTCGGAGCTTCCTTCTTCGGTGCCGTGGCCTGTGGTTCTGTCTTAGGTGCAGCTGCCGATTTTTTCTCGGCTGCAAGCGCTTCAAGTTCTTTCTTCACATCCAGACGCTGGAAAAGAGCATCACCCTTATGCACACGAATTCCGTCAGGAAGCTTTCCGAAGCAGGACAGGCTGTCCCAATTTTTCAGCGCTTCATCCGTTATACCTAGCTGTTCAAAAATCCGCGCCGGCGTATTGGGCATTACAGGTCCGATCAGAACGGCAGCATAACGAATGCATTCAGCCAGCATCAGCAGCACATTACCCAAACGGCCACGCTTTTCAGGATCGCGGCCCAGCACCCAGGGCTGTGTAGCATCAATATACTTATTGCACTCGCCGATAACCTTCCATATCTCAATCAATGCCTGAGAGAACTGCAGTTTATCCATCTGCTCTTCAACCAAAGCAGGCAGTGCAGCACAGTGCTCTCTGAGCGGATTGTCCATCTCAGTGTCCACGGAGGTCTCATCCCAGGTGGGCAAAATGCCGTCAAAATACTTTTCAATCATCGCCACAGTGCGGCTGACCAGATTACCCAGATCATTTGCCAGATCAGCGTTCACGCGAGTAAGGAAAGACTCGTTTGTATAGTTGCCGTCTGCTCCAAATGGCATTTCGCGCATCAGATAATAGCGTAGTGAATCGACGCCATAGCGGCGCACAATGGGTTCCGGATATACTACATTGCCCTTGGACTTGCTCATTTTATCTGCACCGAATAACAACCATCCATGTCCAAAGACTTGCTTGGGCAGCGGCAGACCCAGCGCATGCAGCATAATCGGCCAATAGATCGTATGGAAGCGTACGATCTCTTTGCCTACCAAATGCACATCAGCAGGCCAGTACTTCTGATACAGCTCATCATGATCCGTACCATAGCCCAGTGCAGTAATATAGTTTGAAAGTGCGTCAATCCACACATATACAGTATGCTTCGGATCGAAGTCAACCGGAATGCCCCATTTCACGCTTGTGCGGCTCACGCACAGGTCCTGCAGTCCAGGACGCAGGAAGTTATTAAGCATCTCGTTTGCTCGGCTGGCAGGCTGAATGAAGTCTGGGTGCGTTTCGATATATTCGATCATCCAGTCCTGATACTTGCTCATACGGAAGAAGTAGCTTTCTTCTTTCATCGGCTGGCAGGGACGTCCGCAGTCCGGGCAGACCTTTTGGCCGTCTTTTTCGACCAGCTGTGTCGGTGTCCAGAAGCTTTCGCAGGGAGTGCAATACATGCCTTCGTATTCAGCTTTGTAGATATCGCCCTGGTCATAGAACTTCTTGAAGATCTTCTGCACGATGCGGGTATGGCGCTCTTCCGACGTACGGATAAAATCGTCATACTGGATATCCATCAGCTTCCAAAGCTCTTTGGTCTCGGCAACGATCTTGTCGACATACTGAATCGGTGTGACTCCTGCTTCAGCTGCTTTCTTTTCAATTTTCTGGCCGTGTTCATCCGTGCCGGTCAGAAAATAGGTGTCATACCCCTGCATCTTCTTGAAGCGGGCCATCGTATCGGCTGCCACAGTCGTATATGTATGGCCGATGGTCATATTGCCGCTGGGATAGTAGATGGGAGTAGTGATATAATACGTTTTCTTCTCCGGCATAGATAGTTCCCTCCAATGATTAATGATCGTCATTCGTCCAATTGTTTATAAGTATTTTCAACACCGCGCAGCTGACGTATCACCGAACGAATATATACGATCAGCGCTGTGTAGGCAGCGCCTACACCGATCCACAGCAGGGCCGTATGCGGCTGAAAAGAGAAATCGGTAAATTTATCACGGAAAAAGCTGAGAAACAGTGAAGCGCATACTGCTGCCTGTGCAAGTTTGCCCACAAACAACGAATGGACCACGATTTTACGCTTATACAGCAGAATGCCGCCTGTCAGCATGATCAGTTCCTTCAGTCCCAACAGCGCAACCGGCTTCCAGGAAATCATGCCACGGATCAGCAGTGTCGCCAGTACGGATAAAGTCATCAGCTTATCCGCAAGTGGATCCATCAGCTTGCCGAAAGTGGTAATCTGATTGTTATGCCGCGCAAGATACCCGTCCAGGATGTCCGTCATGGATGCCAGTACAAATACGCCCAACGCCCAGTAGTCCGCTTTATAGACAAGCATCAGTACCCAAAGCACGGGAACTAAAGCCAGGCGGAACACCGTCAGCGCATTAGGAATATTCCACCAGTTCTCCTTTTTTTCGGACATTACGCACTTTCCCTTTCCGTTATTTGCGGCAAAAGCCACAAAAAGTAGTATAGCACAATCCGCCCTGTTATGCAAAACGAAAATATCTGATTTCTGACATCTTTCCGGCCGCTTTATACCATGGTTAACGTTATCTGCTAAGAACCCTGAAACAAACTGATGACATATCCAAATCTGTTAAGCTATATCTTTTGAGTGTAGACTAACCAGTTTCAAAGTACCGTTTAAAGGATGATCACTCTAAAACCATCTGTCAACCATTTCAGCATGTGCAGAAAGTCGCTTTCGGAGAAATCTCTGATCAGTATTCCAACATTCTCCATCCGTACTTTCAACTTGTGCGGGCACAAAGGCAATGTCAATGAACGCTACCTGCCCCGACGGTCGTGGAAGTGATCACTGAGCACATGACTGCCTGCTGTGCTGCGATCATGGCGACCGTGCTGCTCATGGCAGCAGCTTCTATTGCAGTACCAGGCGCGCAGTCATCAGACAGCAGCATAGCCGCATGCATGAGCCGAGTTTTCTTACTTATCGTCCAGCTGCTGTAGCCTCTCTGTATACTCAGGAAAGCATCAATCTCCATGATCTCATCTGCCGCAGTCTGAATGTCCACAGGCTGGCTTGCCAGAGCAGCCAGTACAGGCAATTCGTGATAGCGTCCATATTTTCCACCGGCAGCGCGCACTGCATTGTACAGTGCGATCACACGAGCAGTCTTTTCAAGCGTGGAGTCGCTGCTCAGCGCCAACACCTGCGAGACAGCCTGCACGTCATTGCTGCTGTGAAAAACAGTCTTCAGTTTATGATAGCAGTCCTCCATATCCGCAATCAGATGTTCATCGTCTCGTGCAGAAAAAGCCATCATTACAGCGAACACACAATCCTCTGAGGAAGTCAGCAACGGATGTTCTCTATTCATCTTCCTGTAGATCTCGTGTCCACGGGCGATTATCTCCGCCATGGGATGGATCTCAGGCATTTCAGCCAGCAGCACCGCTACCAGTACTAAATAGTCAGAGGCAAGAAAATACTTCTTCAGCTCCGCGTAGTAATCCAGCATCCTACGCAATTTCTCCTCGGGTGTTAAGCTGACCGCTAAAAGAGATACCACTGCCATTCTGACCGTACCCCGGAAGTTGGAAAAAGCACTTGTATACGACTTAAGCAAATCATTACACCGCCGCAGCGTTTCTTCACGTGCAGGTATCTGCCTGGCGCAGAAGATATTCGCACATATTGGAAACATATAGGTGTTTTCCAGTCTGAATGCCTTCTTTATTTCATCCTGGTTCTCAATAAACTCCTCACAGCGTTTTTGCAGTACGTCACGCATGCGTTTTTCCTCCCAAATTAGTCTTTGGTTTATCTATGATATGCTGTCGCTCAGGGGCTGTCAAGATGTCCTTCAGGATAACGGGCAAAAGCAAAATCTGCTTTTCAAGGCTTGGTTTTTCTGCTATAATCGCCATAGGAAACAATAAGGAGGCACCTTATGCTGGAAGCTCTCAAGAAGGCCGTTTATGAAGCGAATATAGATCTTGTACGCCATGGACTCGTGCTGTTTACCTGGGGCAATGTCAGCGGCATCGACCGGGAAAGCGGCCTAGTCGTCATTAAGCCCAGCGGTGTATCATATGACACCATGAAAGCGGAAGACATGACAGTAGTCTCTCTCGACGGCAAAATTGTTGAAGGCCGCTGGCGTCCTTCATCGGACACTCCCACCCATCTGGAGTTGTATAAGGCATATCCTGCACTCGGCGGTGTAGTGCATACGCACTCCACGCATGCCACTGCTTTCGCACAGGCAGGGCGCGCTATTCCCGCATATGGTACAACCCATGCCGATTATTTCTTTGGCGATATCCCCTGTACGCGCCGTTTGACGGCTAAAGAAGTCAACGGCGAATATGAGCGTAATACAGGTTTGGTCATTTTGGAAACGCTGCAGGGCAAAGATCCGATGGAAGTCCCTGCAATCCTGACGCAGAGTCATGGTCCCTTCTCCTGGGGCAAAGATCCCGCGGAAGCTGTGTATCACGCAGTTGTTCTGGAAGAAGTAGCGCGCATGGCACTGCTTACCGAATCCCTAAACCCCAAAGTTGTCCGCGCCGACAGCCACTTGTTAGAAAAACATTATCAGCGCAAGCATGGTAAGAATGCCTATTATGGGCAGAAGTAAGCTTTCAGACATCTCCTTAAGCAAACAACCTGTTCCGTTTTTCGATTCGGAACAGGTTATCTTTATGTATTGAACCATTCTTTTTCTATATCACCATAGTCAGTATATTCAGCCCAAACGTATTTTGATAGCTCATCCGTTGCGTCATTCCAGTTGCGATCCTCAGTCCGAGGTTGTGTGTCTTGTCGTCCGGATCAAAAAGCTTGGCTGCTTCGGTTGGGTTGAACTTTCTGCAGTCATCTTTGATGCTCAGCATTATATTTTCCTTCATGCAGGAAACACGGATATCGATGCAGTGCTTTTTCCCGTCCACAAAGCCATGCTTAACAATGTTTCCAGCCAATTCCTCCACACACAGTGACGTGCAGTTCTTCTGTTTTCCCCCGATGCAGTGTACGTCGCAGAAGTCCCATACCTTCTGTGAAATGTTAATGACTTCTTCCATGCCATGAACGGAAATATCGATACGGTCTTCATCCGGGACTCCGAAGCCTTCCCGAAAGCACATCATCTCCCTAAGCGAACACCATAGTTTCCGGTTCTGCACCGCTGCATAGACGTACAGGATCAGTACGCTGGACGCACAGGCAAGGATCTGTGAGATCCACATACCGTTCATGCCAAGAAGCGGTATCAAAAGCAGTGCGAACAAGCACGTCGCAGCAATGCCGTCGATGACTGAAACGGTCCGAACAATCTTTTCACGCTGCATGCAATGATAATAATTCGAAAAGCCGACCGTGATGGTACTGATCGGTGAAGACAGCGGAAAAAGCAGGAATCCCATAACAGTCATCGAGTAGACCGGAGCAGAAGGATCCTGGAAAAAGATTCTCGTTAGAGGCACACAGCAGGCCGACAATATCAGTGAGACCAGCAATACAAGCCCAACGCCACGTTTGAGAAATGTTTTCATTAGGATAGTCAGCCCATCCCTGTCCTCTTCTCCTGCATATACGCTCCCCAGCACCATAACCGCAGATGTGACGCCTGCAGGAACTGCCCAATAAACAGAGCCGAATGAATTGATCGCGGAAAATGCGGAAAGCCCTGCTTCGCCGATATGCCGTACGATCAAATGGTTGAGGACAATTCCGCGAAGGAAGATGCAAGCCTGCGACATAGCTCCCGGAAGACCATTAAGCAGCACTTCAGGCAAATCGGAAAAGCGAATGCTTTTCATACTAAACGCGAGTGTGGATTTACCCGAGAAATAATACAGTCCCTGAATCAGGCAGAAGGAAAGATAGCTGATGGAAGTAGAAAGGCCGAGCCCGAATAACCCCATACCGAAAGCAACAATAAACAGCCAATTGAAAAAAACATTGAGCACGAACATGGACGCCACTGCGATATAGCTGCGTTTTTCCTGGCGTTCCAGCTGCAGAAAGGCCGTGAACTGCGTACCGATACAGAAGAAGGGCAGCCCTATAGCAAATCCGCGGATATAACTGACAAGTTCTCCGGAGAGTTCCTGAGATACCCCGAGAACAGCCGCGATCGAACCCGGAATCGCTTCGCATGCCAGCATCAGCATAATAGAGACAAGAATAACAGTCACCATATCCAGTGAAAATATGCTGCTTGTTCTTTCCGTCATATGCTTGCCCAAGTATTTCCCGCAAAGCACCTGTGCTCCGCCAAACACCAAAGCATTGATGGCATTGAGGAAATTGGTAACCGGGCTGAAAAGGCCAGTAACCGCCATAGCGTCGGAGCCCAGGAAGTTCGCTGCAAAGGCATTATCAATGATCGAATTCAAGCCCCCGATAATGACCAGCAGAATCTGGATGGGAAGCAGTTTCATATACAGTCTTGGGATGATCTCTGAATGAGTGTTCTTCACACCTGTTCTCTCCTCATATCGCATAGACAAGAATCCTGAATATCACGAACAAACAACATCAGCCTTAATATATCCAATTATACCTTGCTATACAGCATATTGGCAACCCATCTCAGGGTAATACAAAACCCCGGGCATATTGTCACGCAATGTCCCGGGGTACTGCGTCATCCGTCAATCGACTGATTCTCTGAAGAATACTATACGATCAGTATACGCGCACTTCGTATACACGGGCATCAGCGATACCATTTGTCGCCAGTACTCGCAATACGACCTCATCGCATTCAACGGGCTGGAAATCAAGCACATTCAGGCGCTGATAGTTACCTCGCACCTGCTTCACTGCCACTGCCTCTCCGTCTTTGCGCAGTTCCACATCGAAATCCTTGACCAGTTCCGGTGGAACGCCCGGAACCTGCTCGGCAATACGCTTGCTGGAGAGTGAGAGACGAATGGAAGCATTCAGGTTCGGGTCAAACGTCAAACGCACCTGCGATACTTTCTTAGGCTGTTCAAAACTCAGGTAAAGCTCTTCGCCCTCTGGACGAATGCCGTTGCTCTGCCAGCAGTTGATGTTTTCTTCCACTGTGCGTGCAACGCCGTTGATCACATTCACCGCTGCATGCTTTTCGCTTGTTGCCGTCACTTTGGCAGTGCGGGCCAGGTCCAGCGGATCCTCATTCTTGTAACCCGGGATATAGCAGTCGTCTTTCAGCAGCGTCTGCTGAAGCTCAGTCATATGCTGCTTCACACCGCGTGTACCGCAGCCATACTTGATGCACATTGCCGCTGCTGTGCCTACCGCCTGGCCGCCCACAGCACAGGTACCCATGACACGGGAAGATGCCATGGCAAGCTTGCTCGCACTCATACTGCGGCCGCTTATAAACAGGTTATCCATTTCCTTGGCCACATAGCACCCGTAGGGGATCGTATACAATCCTTTGAAGGGGAAAATACTGCTGGGCATCTTATCAAAGTCCAACAGCCCATGTGCCACATGATTATCGCAGTCCCATCCGCCGTAGGCAACGGCATCCGGGAAAATGCGGTTATCAAATATATCGTTCTCGGTCAGCATATAATCGCCTTCAAGGCGGCGGCTTTCACGCATGCCGGGAAGCATGCCAACCCACTGCAGATCGAAATTCTGTGCGCCATGGTCTCCGCCGTTCTTGATATGATCCCATATACCGTATACGCACTTCACGAGTTCGTCGCGAATGTCTTCGTATTCCTCAATGATATCTGCCTTTTCACCCGTGAGTTCGATCCACCAATAACCATAATCCAGGCAATAATTGTCTACTACCAGGTTCTTGGTCGCCTCATCCAGGTTATCCATTATGGCATCGGCCTTCTCTTCAAGAATGCTTCCGTCCGGAGCACGAAGATCGGCATGCTTGCGGTAACGCAGCTGTTCTTCGGTAAAGTGATATGCATCCTTCGGCGGGATGAATTCTACCGGCTGGCCACGGTCGACTGCTTTGAACAGCAGTGTATTCCCCATACGGTCGTTATTCGGCTTATCCGGCGCATCCTTTTCGTGAAATTCTTCCTTTCCCTCGCTGCCAGTACGGAAAGGAACTCCTGTCATGAAGCCCAGTGTGCCATTACCGGTACAGTCGCAGAAAATGTCAGCCGTCAGATGCCAGTTGATCTCTGTCGTCAGCTGATAGCAGTGAATGCCTTTCACGCAGCGCCCTTCACTATCCGCATCTACCATCGTGGTATTCAGGAAGACCGTCAGGTTTGGCTGTGTTTTCATCGCAGTAAACAGCACGCGGTCCCAGATAGAGAAATTATAATATGTGTTGACTTTCTTATTCTCCAACAGCAGTTCACGCAAGATTCCTGTTTCCTCTGCATCCTTCTTCATCATATTGGAAGAAGCGCCACAGATATGCATCCTGATCTCGCTGCTGGCATTGCCTCCAAATACCGGGCGGTCCTGCACCAGTGCAGTCTTCGCGCCATGCCTCGCGCAGGCAAGTGCCGCGCACATTCCGGTCATGCCGCCGCCTACTATGACTACGTCAAATGCGGCTTCCTTGTTTTTGCTGCGTACCGACATTCTTTTTTCCTCCCTAGTCAATCCTTCTTATCCTCAGAAAAACCACGAGACTGCTGATCTGTCATGATCAGCATGATATAAGAGTTTCTTACCCATGACAGTTTTTTTGTTATTATAGCATGCAGACATATAAAATACAAGTTGAAATAGAAGCAGACATATGTTATGCTGTATGTATCGAATGTATCGATTCAGGAGGATATCATGATAATGGATTTTTCGCTTTCTTCAGCACGCGCAAAGCGGAGCGGGTGCGTGGATACCAACAGTTTTGGCGGAAAACCCGCTCTACGTTTTGATAATCCCGGGAATGGGCCTGCACGGGATTGGGTCTATCTCCCTGGCGCTATGATAGACGCATACTCCTTTACGGTCCGGATCTGGGTGCGGGGTGAGAACGGCGGCTGTCACGATTACGGTACAGGCAGCGAAAACCTTCCCATCGCTGACAGCGTCGACCCTGCCGTATTCAATGACCTGCAGAGTGCGCACACTAGTATTCTTTTCTCAACAGGCACATTTAATTCCCGCCGTGATGTCGGTCTTACCGTGGCTCACCTGGCACCTCACGGATTCCTGACCTTACAGTTTCTGCCATACGGCGGCACAGAACCCGTCCAATTCACAGGTCACAAGGACACGTATGACGGCCGCTGGCATATGGTGACAGTTACCGGTGACCGCAGCGGTGATTTATGCCTGTATATTGATGACCGTCTGGTGGACAAAGCATGCATTGCTTCATGGAAAGGGCTGAGCTGTTCTTCTGCTTCCTTTACTGTCGGCTCCAACATTAAGCATGAACATGGTTTCGGCCCTGGTGAACTGGCTGATTTCTCACTTGATTTTCGCGTCATGCCGGCTGATGAAATTGCTCGTCTGTATAATGCAGAAGCACTGCGTCTTCTGATTTCTGAGATCGATGCTCGCGGCCTGGATAGCTGCCCCATCTATAATCACGATGAAGCGGTTGCATTTCTTGAAAAAGCACACTCTTTTGCCGAGGATGCAGAGGACCCGCAGACCGCTCTCTCGCAGCTGAGAAATATATACGAAGAGTTCCTTCTTCATACCATTAAGCCCGACCTGAAACTGATCGTTACTTCTGACCTTCACTGCGATGGCGAGGATGGCGGCCGTATTGCCGCTTTCCGCAAAGGTTTGGCATGGGCTAACGAACTGGGCATGGACGCGCTGGTGGATGGCGGCGATTATTCTAATTTCGGAAAGGATTTCGAGCTCGACAGTTTTTGGAAGTCCTTGGATCTTTTCTGGCAGGGCAAGCCATTTTTCGGCACTGTTGGCAACCATGAAACGCTGGAATTGAAAGCACCCGAGCTTGTCAGTTACCAGTGCGAGCATCTGCATAAAATGGGCATGGTAAGTGCCGAACACAACAGGTTCTATTACAGTGGCGACTGCTGTGGGTACCACTTCGTCGTACTGGCTCAGTATAGCGATACCTATACCGTAACAGGCTATAAAGGCATGTGGGCACATGCAGGTGCCATCAAGGAAGACCAGATTGATTTCGTCCGCAGAGAACTGGACGCCCACTGCGGCAAGGGCAAGCCCGTTTTCCTGGTGATCCATAATGCTATAGAACCTCTGCTCGCTCGTGAAACAAACGGCCACTATAACCCTTCTTCTGCCTGCCTGATTGATGCAGCTGCACTCTATCCCCTGTTGAACGATCATCCGGATATCATTATATTCACCGGTCATGTCCACCATGGATTCGGCGGAGGCGCTGGGTTCCACCATCTGGAAGATGAAAACTATAACGTGATCGATCTTCCCGGATTCCGCGGAGGTACGATTGGATACTGCATCGACGACCGTGCCCCTGTCGGATCACGCCATCCAGCCTATTTCCTATATCTGTTTAGAAATATTCTCCTGCTTCGCGCAGTGGATTTTGCCACTGGAGAATGGCTGACCCAATATGACCAGACCATCGTTTTACAGGAGGAATGACAATGCCTTCAATCCATCTGTACGAAAACGTCCTGACCTCAATGCGCGCAAGAATTGCCTCAGGCGAATGGGCTCCTGATGCTCTTATACCCCGCGAGATAGATCTGTGTAAGGAGTACGATGTCAGCCGTTCGACCATCCGCATGGCTATGGCACGGCTCGTAGACGATCATCAATTGATACGCGTAAAGGGAGTTGGCACCTATGTTTCAGGAAACAAGCGGCTCCTTCGAACGACGTTGTTTATTTCATCTTTTGCGCAGGAACTGGAGGTCAAAGGCCTGCAGCCACATACGGAACTGCTTTCCTTCTGCAGCGTTGCGGCAATCCCTGAGATCAATGAAAAGTTAGGTCTTGACGAGAACGCGCGTCTGGTACGCATTTCGCGCCTGCGTTATGCAGCAGGACTATTTGATAAGGGTCCTATTGTATTGACTACTTCCTATTTCTCCATCAAGCTGATGCCGCTCTTTGAACAGGCTGATCTGGAGAAGCAGTCCTTCAACTCAATTCTCCGTGGCGGTGAATATGAGCGCATGCTGTTCAATAAGCACTTGCATGCAAAGCAGCTCAGCGATCGCGAATGCCGTCTCCTGGGTGTGGCTCCGAATTCACTTGCGATCTGCATCACTTCTGTCGCCAGTGACCAGAACGGCCATCCTCTCGAATACACAGAAAGCCTCTATCCGCAGGATAAAAACACATTTGAACTACAGGCCAAAATCTGACATATGCTTTCTAGCCGAAACTCCCAGTTGTCAAAAAGTATTATTGACATGTATGTCAGAACATGCTAGAATGTTAACGATAATTAGTAAATAGATTATTTCATTACTTTTGCAGCACAAAACAGCGGAAAACCTGTTTTGGTGCGTCCAAGAAGAAAGGAAGCATTCCATGACCAGTGCCCCTGTTTCTCATCTGGGTCACATTTCACGGTGGGAGCGTTTCCGCCGTGCTTTTGTACGCTGGTGGCCCATGTATCTGATGCTTATTCCAGGCATCATATACTTCTTGACATTCAAATATGCACCCATGACCGGCCTGGTAATGGCATTTAAAAAGTTCAACGTAAAAAAGGGTATCTGGGCCAGTCCTTGGGTGGAACCCTGGTATAAATACTATCAGCAGTTCTTTGGTTCACCTGCAAATACTCGAATCATCGGAAATACCATCCGTCTGAGCCTGTGGAAACTGGCTATGGGTATGTTCCCCTCCCTGATCTTCGCCATCGCGGTAGCAGAGTGCAAACGCCGCTGGTTCGCTCGTATTGTCCAGACAATCTCCTATCTGCCCCACTTCTTCAGTTGGGCAGTCGTGTATGGTATTTGCCTTGCTATGCTGAACCAGCGCAATGGTGTCGTCAATACCGTAATACGTAAGCTCGGCGGTGAAATCATTCCATTTATGACCAGCAACAAGTACTTCCCTGGAGTCCTCGTAGGATCCGACCTGTGGAAGGGTCTTGGCTGGGGTGCCATCGTTTACCTGGCCGCCATCATGAATATTGACACCTCGCTATATGAAGCAGCAACGGTTGACGGCTGTGGCCGCTTCGGACAGATCTGGCACATCACGCTTCCCGGCATTCGCAAGGTCTTTGTTGTACTGCTGATCACCAAAGTGGGTAACATTCTGGATGCCGGATTTAACCAGGTATATATAATGATGACAGATGAGGTTCGAATGTCAGGTGAGATTATAGATACCTGGGTTTATACACAAGGTATCGGCAAACTGAATTTCAGTCTCGGTACCGCTGTTGGCCTGTTCAAATCGATCATCAGCTGCGGTTTGGTATTCTTTACCAATGCGTTGGCCAGAAAGTGGGATAGTGCGCTATGGTAAAAAGTAAGAATGATCTGATCTTTAATATTCTGGTTTATGCCATCATGCTGTTTGTTCTGCTGGTAACACTGATCCCTGTTCTGTTTGTCGTATCCATGTCCTTCACGCCCTATGCCGAACTGATCAAGAACAACGGCTTCGTGCTGATTCCCAGAAGTTTCACTTTATATGCCTATGAAGAAATGCTTCAGGACGGCAAGCTGGTTCATTCAATGGGAATCACGATTCGGGTCACTATCATTGGTACCCTCGCCAATCTAATTGTAACTCTGCTCACAGCTTATCCTCTGTCCCGTCGTGCGATGCCCGGACAGAAGATGTTGATGAGGCTGATTATATTCACCATGGTCTTCAGTGCCGGTACAGTTCCTACTTACCTCGTTGTAAAAAACCTCGGTTTGCTAAACACTCCTGAAGCACTATATGTTCCCAGTATGATTAATGTCTTCAACTTGATCATCATGAAGGCCTTCTTTGAAGGTCTGCCGGATGAACTGTTTGAAGCAGCTCGTATCGACGGCGCATCCGAGTTCGGCGTTCTGGTACGTATAGTAATGCCGATGTCTCTGCCTATCCTGATGACCATTGGCATGTATTATGCTGTCGCACACTGGAACACATATACAGCTGCAATTCTATATATAAACAAGGCGAATCTATATCCCCTTCAGGTAGTCCTGAGAGATAAGATTCGTGCTACCAATGCAAATGTATTGTCTGAAGAAGTCGTTCCGCCAGAAACAATGAAGATGGCTGCTGTATGCTTTGCGACCGCGCCGATCGTTGTTGTGTATCCCTTTATTCAGAAATACTTTGTCAAAGGTACTTTGGCTGGTGCCGTAAAAGGCTGATCTGATTTTCAGGCCTGACAAAGGTCTAGAAATATAATAACAAGGAGGATTTCCTAGTATGAAGCGCATCGTTTCTCTTCTCCTGATGCTGGCTATGATGCTCAGCATCATCTCTGTTGCGTCGTTCGCCGTCGCAGAAGAGCCTGTCACCCTGTTTTGTGTCATCGGTAAGCACGCCGGCGGCATCCCCGCTTCCCGTGATGATGACTTCGTGTACACCACTATTTTGGATCGTACCGGCGTCGCCGTGATTCTTGATGACCTGCAGGACTACTACAATGCTTTGGGTAACCGTATTGCCGGTGGCGAGATTCCGGATCTGATGTATGTCAGCCCTGACTATGCTCAACAGCTGGCTTCCCAGGGTCTGCTCCGTGACATTTCCGACATGAAGGAAACCGCGACCTGGCAGCACATCATGGCTACCTATGGTGAGGATATCGATATCCCCTCCAACTACTATGGCGAAGAAATGATCTGCATCCCCGCCGCTATGGCTCTGGGTGATTACTATTACGAGATCTACACCCGTGCGGACTGGAACGAAAAGTATGGCCTAAAGAATCCCACCACGATCGACGAGCTGTATGAGTACTGCAAGTGGATCCGTGACAATGACCCGGATGGAAACGGCGTTGCTGACACCATCGGCTTCACCTGCTGGGGTCTGACCGGTCTGTGCGCCATCACCGCTCCCTATGATGTCGCTTTCGGCAACTACCTGCTGATCCGTGACGGCAAGGTCACCAACACCCTGCTGCAGCCCCGTATGCTCGAGGCTCTTGAGACCGTTAAGAAGTTCTACTCCGAAGGCCTGATCGATCCCGGTATGTTCGTCAACTCCGAGTCCAAGGCTACGACCTTCTCCGGCAAAGTCGGTGTTGTTGCAATGCCTTGGTCCAACATGGATAAAGCCAAGTATACCGAGCAGTACAAGGAAGTCACTCCTGAAGCTCAGTATCTGCCCATCGAAGCTTTCGACGCTGGCGAAGGCCCCCGCTACACCCTCGCTGCTCATGACATCTATGTCGGCGACAAGATGGTTGTCAGTGCTGATATCACCGATGAAAAGTATGAAGCCCTGCTGAAGGTTCTGGATTATATGTGCACCGAAGAGGGCGAAATGTTGGTTTACATGGGCCTGGAAGGCCGTCACTGGGAGAAGGATGCCAACGGCGAAATCGTTCAGATCAAAGAGAACGCAGCTGAGACCAACTACACCCATGAGTATCAGTGGATGGGCCGCAATGATGCCCGTTACCTGGCTCTGAAGTTCCCCGAAGCAGCTCACAGTGTTGAATGGGGCCTGCGCTATAATCCGCTCGAGTACTTCAACTCCTCTGTCGTTATCGATCCTGATGATTACGATCTGCCCACCATGGAAGACTATGTCAAGACCCAGCTGATCGCCTTCTTCAAGGGTGACCGTGAGCTGAGCGAGGCTGAATATGGCAAGTTCATGGATGAACTCTATAACATCTATGACTTCCAGACCTATATGGATATCGCTACCAAGCAGCTGGTTGATCAGGGCCTGGCTAACGAATAATCCGATTCACGAACATGGGGCTGCCGCAAGGCAGCCCTTTTGTTATGCGCATATAGCTATCATACCAGCCAGCAAATGCTTTTCCCCTTACCATAGAGGTTATCATGTTAGCCTTCATGTATATTTTCGCAGTTGTGCTGTGATTTCATTGCAGCTAATAGGCCCTTGATCACAGATGCTATCTCCACCTGTTTTTTTAATAGTAAAAAAGCAAATTCAGGTATCGAAACAGATTAGCATATGTTCTGAATTACCAAGCGTAGTGGACTGAGTCAATTCATCCAATTGTCTCAGTCTCAGCAATCTTTGCACTCCACTTTCTTGTCAAAAAAGCAGCCTCGGTGAGGCTGCTAGTGATTATTGTCCTAATACTGATCAAATGTTCAGCGTCTTTCTGTATCCGTCCAGTTCCGGCGCGTTACCATAGATGAAGTGTCCCGGAAGGATTTCTTCCCATACGGGCTTATCAACACTGTAATCATGCACAGAAGGATCGTAGACCAGGAGTTTCTTGGTGCGCTCCAAATACGGATTCGGATTAGGCACTGCAGACAAGAGAGCTTGTGTGTACGGATGCAACGGATGCAGGAAGAGCTCTTCCGCTTCGGCCAGCTCTACAATACGGCCTTTATGAATAACTGCGATACGGTCTGAGATAAAGCGTACCACACTCAAGTCATGTGCGATAAACATGTATGTCAGTCCGCGCTTTTTCTTCAGATCGTTCAGCAGGTTCAATACCTGCGCACGAATGGAAACATCCAGAGCAGAGATTGGTTCGTCGGCTACAATGAATTCGGGCTCCATAATCAGAGCACGTGCAATACCTATGCGCTGACGCTGACCTCCTGAGAACTCATGCGGGAATCGACTGGAGAATTCAGGCAGAAGTCCAACTTCTTCCAGCGCATTCTGCACCTTATCCTGCCGGTCTTTTTCATCCTTGTACAAATGATAGTTCAACAAGCCTTCGGATACAATATAGTCAACTTTTGCACGCTCATTCAGAGAAGCCATAGGATCCTGGAAAATCATCTGACAGCTACGAATCACATTAAGATCCTGTTGCTTGCTGATTTTACCATTAATCTTATTTCCCTTAAGGTATACTTCACCTGCAGTAATAGGATTGATGCGTACCAAAGCACGGCCGATTGTCGTTTTACCGGATCCGCTCTCACCTACCAGTGCAAAAGTCTCACCTTTGTAAATAGTAAAGTTTACATCATCGACAGCTACAAACTTCTTGCGACCTGTCCCGAACGTAACCTGCATGTTCTTGACTTCAATCAGCGGCTCCCTGTTAGGATCCAGATGCGGATGATATGCGTTCGGATCGGTGCCCTTAGAACGACCATCCTGTTTCTCCAGAAGCTTGATCGCACCAGGCTGTTCCACCTTAGGCGCACGCGGGTCACGCAGCCAGGCCTTGACCTGGTGAGTAGCCGTAACATCATACATAGGCGGTTCTTCAAGGAAGTCGATGTTCAGCGCGTGCTTATTGCGCGGTGCAAATGCATCGCCCTTGATTTTGTTGAACAGATTAGGAGGCGTACCATCGATAGCCGGCAGTTTCTCGCCTTTCACGCCCAGCTGCGGAAGAGCAGAAAGCAGAGCCCATGTATACGGATGCCATGGATCAAAGAAGATCTCATTAGCCATGCCGATCTCAATTACTTGTCCCGCATACATAACAGCTACACGGTCAGCAACATTAGCCACAACACCCAGGTCATGGGTGATATAAATGATGGTCATATGCTGCTCGCGCTGTAGTTTACGGATCAGATCAAGAATCTGCGCCTGAATCGTCACATCCAGTGCAGTGGTGGGTTCGTCGCAAATCAGAATCTGCGGTTTGCAAGCTACTGCGATAGCAATAACTACACGCTGGCGCATGCCGCCGGAAAACTCATGTGGATACTGGTGATAACGGCGCTCTGGCTCAGGAATGCCCACAGCTTCCAGCATGCGAATCGCTTCTGCCTTAGCTTCTTTTCCGTGCAAACCCTGGTGCAGTTCCACAGATTCCTGTATCTGCTTGCCAACCGTCTTCAGAGGGTTCAGGCTGGTCATCGGGTCCTGTGTGACCATAGCGATCTTACGACCTCGTACCTTAAGCCATTCCTTTTCAGTCAGCTGGGTCAGATCCATTCCATCATATTCAATACTGCCGTGGGTAATGCTGCCATTCTTGTCAAGCATACCAACGAAGCATTTTGTGAAAACGCTCTTACCGCTGCCGGATTCACCGACGATAGCAAGTGTTTCACCTTCATATAGTTCCAGCGAGGCACGGCGAATTGCCGTCAGTTTCTGTCCACGAAGCGAGAATGTAACTTCCACTTCTTTGGCCGTCAGAATCGGAAGCTGCGATAAGACCTGTTTTGCACGGGCTTCAAAATCGACGGCATTCAGTTTCGAAACTTCACTCATCGTTCTCAGCCCTCCTTACACATGGTTACGGGGATCGCAGGCGTCTGAGAAGGCATTACCCACCAGATAGAAGGTAATGGTGATCAAAGATACGATCGCCGCAGGGAAAATCAAAAGATAGGGATAATCAAGGAAATAGGAACGAGAATTGCGCAGCAGGATACCCAGAGAAGGTGTGCTCACATCGAGCAATCCCAAATAACTCAGCGTTGTTTCATAAGCAATAATGCCAGGGATGGAAAGAGCAAGGCGTAAAATGATAACGCTGACCAGATATGGGAAAATATTTTTACTCAGAATCCTGCCAAGTTTAGTGCCCAGGCAGCGTGACGCAAGGTTATATTCACGGTCGCGGTACATGAACACCAGATTGCGCACATTACGCGCAGTACCCAGCCAATAGAAAGCAATCATTGCAATACCCATGACTAACGTGGATTTACCAATCATCAGTGCGATCAGCGTCATGTAGATGATCGTCGGGATATTGTCTATGAAATTATACAACTCAGTAAAGAAACGGTCAAGCTTGCGAACATAGCCCCAGATAAGGCCAATTACGACGCCAACAAATATCTGGCCCATTGAAACAGATACAGATAAGATAATGGATGTACGTGTCGCTGTCCACACCTGGCTCCAGTAATCACGGCCAAGGTTATCAGTACCAAACCAGAACTCACTGTTCGGATGAGTAAAAGCCAGCTTGGTTTCAATGCGCAGATTATGTGCATCATATTTACTGATCATCGGTGCAATAAACGTGAAGACGAACAGTACAAAGAATACGATGGCCATGAACAGTGCAGCTTTCTTCCTTAGGAAGTTTGACCATACACTCTTCCAGTAGGAATAATTACTGTAACCAATACGTTCAGCATCCTGAGCATGATACTCCGCGAACTCGAAAAGCTGCTTTTCGGGCATCAGCGCACGCGCAGCCAGATGCTCACGTCCCATTGGACGTTCTTTTTCCGGTTCTGTATCGACCTTCGAATAGTCAATATCCAGCTTAACAACCGGAGCTTCCATTTCCTGTACGGACTTGCGGCGTTTTTCAGCACTCATCAGCGTACACCACCCTTTCCGGTCAGCTTGATGCGCGGATCGATCAGTGTCATCAGGACGTCTCCAAGGAACAAACCGATAATTCCCAGCGTCGCATAAAGCATAACGATCGCCTGTACCACGTTCGTATCATATCTGGATATAGAGTCTGTCAGCAATGGTCCAAGTCCCGGAATTGAGAAGAAGCGTTCTACCAGCAAGCTTCCACCGACTGTCAGCAAGACAGAATACGGCAGATACTGTGCCAAGGGCAGGAATGCATTTTTCATCACGTGCCGGAACATGACCTGCGTAG
>JAFYDF010000053.1 GCA_017544935.1 Clostridia bacterium | reverse complement strand
TTCCTCCACGAGTTCCTCCATGGCCGCCCAGCTTTCAGCATTCGCCTGCTGCCAGGAATCGCGAAATGCCAACGGGTTTGGCCAATGGATCAGGAACAGGTCGAGGTAGTCCAGTTCAAGCTTATCCAGGGATTCCATTACGGAACTCCTGGTGAGCTCATACGTATGATACGAATTCCAAAGCTTGCTCGTAATAAACAGGTCTTTTCTCGGAACACCGCTGAGCCGGATGCCTTTGCCGACACTCTGCTCATTCTCATATGCCTGTGCCGTGTCTATATGCGTATATCCGGCGTCCAATGCGCAGCGGACCGCCTTGACGGCCGTTTCACCTGACGGCGTCTGCCAGGTCCCGAAGCCAACACACGGGATCTTCTGCCCGTTTGCGAGCGTAAAAGTATCTTTCTGTGAAAGCATGTACAGACCCTCCGGTTCTTTTATCACGGCAGGAACTTTCCTGAAGCCAGATAAAGCTTATACCATTCCTGGTGTGTCAGGCGGATATCCGTTGCCGTGCAGATGTCTGCCAGATGCTGCGGGTTCATGGTACCGACAATCGCCTGCATGCGGGCAGGATGCCTGAGAATCCAGGCAATCGCGACCGCAGCCTTGGATACGCCGTATTTTTCGCCAAGTTCGGCGAGAACCCCGTTCAGTTCGGGAAAATCAGAATGGTCGATAAAGCAGCCCCCGAACATACCGAACTGCAGCGGTGACCAGGCCTGGACCGTAATGTCATGGAGGCGGCAGTAATCGAGAAGCCCGTTATCACGGTCAGTCGAGCGGTCCGTTGTCAGGTTATTCAGATAAAGTCCCGGATCGATCAGCTGCGTCTGGTCAAGGGAGAACTGCAGCTGGTTGATCACCAGCGGCTGCTTCACATACTTATTCAAAAGCTCCAGCTGTCCGGGAGTCACATTGCTCACGCCAAAGCAGCGAACTTTTCCTTCTGTATACAAAATATCAAAAGCTTCCGCGACTTCCTCCGGATCATACAGCAGGTCCGGGCGGTGCAGCAGCAGGACGTCCAGGTAATCCGTTTTCAGTCTTCTCAGGCTGTCTTCCGCGCTCTGCAGGATATCGTCCCGGCTCCAGTCGAATTCCTTCCGGTCAAAGTGCAGGCCGCATTTGCTCTGAAGGATCACATCTTCCCGTTTCAGTCCCGTCTGCGGGAAGGCGTCTCCAAAGCGAGTCTCCGCTTCGCCGTTTCCGTAGCAAGTCGCATGGTCAAAGAAATTGATCCCGTTCTCAGCGGCGGTACGGATGATCCCGGCAGCATCCGCTACAGACAGCGCAGGCATCCGCATGCATCCGAGAATAATGGCAGATGCATTCCGTGGTCCGTTTGCGATATTGATCATCTTCATGGGTTATTCCCCTTTCCTGTCAGGCAGTGTCCTGCTGTTGACACGTTATGCAACATCCTGTATATTATAATAAACCTTAAAGTTCACTCTAAGTCAATGGAGGAGCAGAAAATGTACACGATCCGTGAGGTCTGTGAAAAGACCGGTCTTACGGCGCATACTCTTCGGTATTACGAAAAAGAAAAGCTGCTGCCCAGTGTCGGCAGAAGCGCAGGCGGATTCCGTCAGTATTCGGATGAAGACATGGAAAAGCTCGCGATGATCTGCTGTCTCAAGAACACCGGCATGTCACTACAGGAAATCGCACAGTTCATGGCGCTCGCCAGGGAAGGCGACAGCACGCTTCAGGCCAGGTGTGAAATGCTGAAAAAGCACAGAGAGTCGGTGCTTGAGCGCATGGAGGAAATGCAGCGGTATCTTGATAAGGTCACACGGAAGTATGACTTTTATTCAAAGCGCCTTATAGAATATGAACAGCAGCAGAAAAGTCTGCAGAACAGCTAAGAATACTATATTGTTTCAAACCATAGCAGCTATTCTGCTTCCAAGAGAGGTGCATGCCGATGAATGACCTGAAGATCGTTCCCCTGCCGGAAGAGGAGTGGAAGGGCACTCCCATCATGATGCGCTATACAACAGAAGAGTATTACGACCTTGAGAAAACGGAAAGCAGGGATTCCTTCAGCGTACGCATGGTCAGGAAGAAGTTTTCACAGCCCGTCACACATTCGCCTGAAGAGTATGATTATCCAGACAAGCTGTACCAGGATCACTGGGAGAACGCGAAGGCCTGGGGCATTATAGCACCGGATGGAAAAGAGCTTCTGGCATGCATTGAGATCTGCCCTGAGGAATGGAGCAACAGGATGCTGGTCACCGAGCTCTGGGTCGCGGATGCGCTGCACCGCCAGGGAATCGGCACGCGCCTCATGAACATGGCCAAGGAGCAGGCGAAAGCGGAAAAGAGAAGGGCGCTCTTTCTGGAAACACAATCCTGCAATGTTCGTGCGATCGATTTTTACCGCAGCCAGGGCTTTGAACTGATGGGCTATGATTCCTGCTGCTATACCAACCGCGATATCG
>JAFYDF010000052.1 GCA_017544935.1 Clostridia bacterium | reverse complement strand
GATTTCATAGAGGGCAATACCCGCGCCAGGGCACTCTACGAAAAGATGGGCTTCAGGATCTCCGGCGTCAGGACAAACGCTATTCATCTCAAAGACGGGAGATTTCTGAACGAGTATTCCATGGTCCGTGAAATCAAGAGGTAAAGACAAATATCTGCCGGAGGTATACTCTTGGAAAAGTTCTTTTTTGAAGTGCCGTCTATCCGTCGGAAAGAAGACGCCATTGCATTCATTAATGAGTTTTATGAACACCATTCGCAGATCAACGGCGCCGGTGGACTGCACCGGTATCTGGATGACTATGAAGGGTGGCTTCAGAAGCTGGATGCGGACTATAAACGAGTTCCCGACGAGAATAAAGTCCCCGCGCGTACCTTTTTCCTGATTCGCGAAGAGGATGACCGGATCGTCGGCATGATCAATATCCGGCTCGCACTGAATGAGCGGTTGAGCAAGTATGGCGGACATATCGGTTACAGTATCCGGCCAACTGAAAGAGGAAAAGGTTATAACAAAATCAATCTGTATCTCGGGCTCAAAGTCTGCGACCGGTACGGGATTGAAAAAGTCTTTATGGATGCAGATCTTGACAACCCGGCTTCCTGGAAGACCATGGAAGCGCTGGGCGGTGTGCGCATAAGAGAATACTATGATGATCAGGATGCGCACTGCATTGTCGTTGATTACAATATCGATGTGAAAAAAGCTCTTGCCGGGCATCCCGAATATGAAGAATACATTTCACCACGGGAAGCATGACACGCTGACTGGCATATCCCGCATCCGGGCATTTCTTGCCCGGGTGCTTTTTATTTTAGCGTTTACTTAATCAAAAATGTACGGTATAATAAATACGACTTTAAGGCAGTGAGGTTAGTTTATGGATATTACGGTCATGCTGAAAGCGCTCGGGGAACCGACCAGGCTCTCAATCTTTCAGCTGCTCCTTGACAGAAAGCACTGTATACGCTCGCTTTCCAGGAAACTTGGCATTACCGAGTCTGCAGTATCGCAGCACATGAAAGTACTGAAAGAAGCCGGCCTGGTTTATGGAGAACGGTATGGATATCATATTCATTATCTCCCGAATCAGGAAGCGCTTGACTATCTGAGCAATGCCTTTGGTCGGATGCGGGAACAGTCCATAAGGCTTTGCCGGGACTGTCAGAGCTGTCAGTGCGAGTTCAGGAAGGAGGCTGGCAAATGAGTCTTCTCCTTGATCTTTTCCTATGTTTCGCTAAAATCGGTCTGTTCACTTTCGGCGGCGGATACGCAATGATCGTCCTGATCGGGAATGCCTGTGTAGAAAAGAAACACTGGCTTACACATGATGAAATGATGAACATCACCGTTATTGCTGAATCCACGCCCGGACCGATCTCTATCAACTGCGCCACATATATCGGATATAAACAGAAAGGATTTGCCGGTGCGCTGGCCGCGACCTTCGGGATCGTTCTCCCCTCTTTCTGCATCATCTTCCTGGTTTCCATGTTTCTGGATCGTTTTCTTGAAATCACTTGGTTCGCGCATGCTTTTCAGGGCATCAAGGCTGCAGTCGGTATCCTGATTATTGATGCAGGGTTCAAAATGCTAAAAAAAATGAAGAAAAAGCCGCTTTCTGTCGCAATCGTAGTTTGTGCATTCATAGTCATGCTTCTGATCAGTCTGCTTTCCCTGAAGATTTCGTCCCTCATCCTGATGCTTGCCGCCGGACTAGTAAGCCTGACGATTTTCATGATAAAGAAGCCATCCCTGACAGGAGGTGCCGGCTCATGATCCTCCTTGAACTGTTTCTCGGTTTTCTCAGAGTCGGCATGTTTTCTTTCGGAGGCGCATACGCCGCGATCCCGCTGATCCATGACATCGTGCTCTCCTACGGCTGGATCGACGATGAGATGCTGACCTATATGATCGCTGTCAGCGAGAGCACGCCAGGGCCAATCATGGTAAATCTGGCGACCTATGTTGGAAGCTCCCAGGCGGGGTTGCTTGGATCCGCTATCGCAACCTTTGCCGTCGTACTGCCGTCGTTCATCATCATCCTGCTGATTACGATCCTGTTGAAGACACTTTTAAAAAATCCTTATGTGCAAGCGGTCCTTCAGGGCTTCAAGCCATGCATGATCGGCATAATTCTGGCAACCGGCGCATACATGATCTGGAAAAACGGGTTTATCTTTCAGGATGGTACATTATCCATTCGTCCCCTGCTTCTGACTATTATGCTAGGCGCAGTCTATTTCGGTTCCAGAAAGATTCGTAAGGGCGGCATATCCCCAATTCAGCTGATCTGCCTGGCTGCAGTCGCCGGAATCGCAGCATACGGATTCTGATCTCTTTTTAATAAAAAAACACAAGAGGCGCAATGCTTCTTGTGTTTCTATTTCTTTTTTCTCTTACACCTGGATGATATCGAACCCCGCTGCACGTGCCATACGGTTCATGACTGCCAAGCCAACGCCGTTCTCCGGCCAGCTTTCACTGAATACCCGTGTAACGCCATCCGTATCCGCCTGCCGAAGGGCGGCAAAGATTGCATGTGCTGCAGCCCATGCATCTGGACCCAGATCTGCAGTCTGTCTTGCTCCATACAGTGCCAAATGATCTGAAGCGGAGAAGATCAGGCATTTCTCTGTTGCTGCCAGTGCATCATACTCGGCGCAGATGCGGCTGGCTACATCTTCCGCTCTGCCTTCGTAGAGTGTCATATGCGCCTTAGGCGCATAATGCTTATGCTTCATGCCGGGCGAAGGCGCGGCCTCGCCTTCCTTCAGCGGGCGCATGACACTGTCCGCCACGTGGACCTCTCCCAGGACTGCGGCCAGCATTTCTGGCGTGATCCCGCCGGGACGAAGCACCACTGCAACCGGCCCCGTCAGTGAGACCACTGTGCTTTCAACACCTACATCACAAGCCCCGCCGTCCAGGATCATAGGGATGCGTCCATCCATGTCTTCCATCATATGAGACGCCAGCGTCGGGCTCGGGCGGCCGCTGCGGTTGCCGCTGGGCGCGGCGATCGGGCATCCGCTTTCCTGGATCAATGCATGCGCAACCGGATGCGAAGGCATGCGGATCGCAACACTGTCCAGACCTGCTGTCACAACAGTTGGAACGATATCCTTCTTGGGTAATATCATGGTCAACGGCCCCGGCCAGAATGCTTCCGCCAGACGTTCGGCTGCTTTGTTTGGATGGCACAGCGGCAGGAGTTCCTCCCAGGCTGCAATGTGTACGATCAGCGGGTTGTCTGCTGGACGTCCTTTTGCTGCAAAGATCGCTCGAACAGCCTGCTCATTGAGAGCATTCGCGCCTAGTCCGTACACTGTTTCAGTGGGAAAACCGACCAGTTCGCCCGTACGGATCAGTGCCGCCGCTTCGGCTACACTTCTTTCGTCTGCCTTTACCAGTCGTGTGATCATCATCCACCTCCCCCTTTCCTGAGACCAGTCCACAGTATAGCCGAGATCACACACAATTTCAAGCCTGATACAGTCCAGCTTGCCATTTTCCGGCAATACGCGTTATAATACGGACAAATTCCGGAAAGGATAATCCAAATGCAAGAACTAACTCCGCTGATCCTGGCCATTCATATGGAACCGTCCCGCCTGATGCGTCTCGCTTTTACTGCTGCAGCTCTGAAAATCCGCGTACTGCCCGTAGACCAGACATCCTGGGGGCAGCCGCTCGGTGCGCTGTGCGGGCTGATGCCCTTGCGCAGCACTTCCTCTTCCGTGCAGGTCGGCGAAGAAATGCTCGTTATGGCGTTTCTGGATGACACACAGCTTGATCTGCTCCTACAGGCGCTCCGCGACAGCGGTCTGGCACCCATCCGGCTGAAAGCCGTCCTGACGCCTGTCAATCAGAACTGGAACTGCGGACAGCTATATACCGCTCTGCGCGATGAAGCGAATGCAATGAAAGCACAAAAGGGGGCAAAAGCATGAAACTTCTTATCACTGGTTTTGAGCCCTTTGGCGGGGATGCTGTAAACCCTTCCTGGGAAGCCGTACAGGCATTGCCCGAACAGGTCGGCCATCATCAGATTTATAAGCTGCGTCTGCCTGTTGTGTTTGGACAGGCTGCCGATCTGGCAATCGCAGAAGCAGATCGCCTGCACGCAGACGTTGTGTTGGCTATCGGGCTGGCTGGCGGGCGTAAAGCTGTAACCCCCGAGGTTATAGGCATTAATCTGCGCAATGCCGGCATTCCTGACAACGCCGGTCTGCAGCCGCACGACGACCCCATCATTCCCAGTGCTCCAGCGGCTTACTTTTCAACGCTGCCTGTCCGGGCCATGAAAGAGGCGATCTGTGCGGTGGATATTCCCGTTGCGCTCTCCTACAGTGCCGGCGTATATGTCTGCAATGATGTTATGTATTCCCTTCTGCATCATTTTGCGGACACACAGGTAAGGTGCGGATTCATGCATGTTCCTTATCTTCCGGATATGGGAACGCCCAGCCTGCCGCTCGAAAAAATAACGGCCGCCATTAAGGCAGCCGTCGGAGTACTGTAATTCCTCAGTCTTTCAGATTTTTAGGCAGGATCAGGTTGAGCAGGATAGCGACCGCAAAGATTACTGCCACTACGTTCTGCGCGAAAATCGACTGGACCCACACAGGAAAGGATTCCCAGATCCCGGCTTCCGTCGATGCCGTAAAGCCAATGCCCATTGAAAGGGACAGCGATGCAATCAGCTTATTTCTCGGCGTGAATCCGGCTTCTGAGATCATCTGGAAACCCGAAACTACGATCTGGCCAATCACGATCAGCAGCACGCCGCCAATCACCGCTGTGGGAATGGTGCGAACGAAAGCGCCAATCGGCGGGAAAAGACCACAGATAATCATGATCAGCGCGGCGACTCTCGCTACCGTGCGGTTGACAACCCCGGTCATGATCGTCAGACCAATGTTCTCCGAATAGGAAGTCACCGGGGATACGCCCAGCAGACCCCCGATCATGGAACCGAAACCGTCCACCGTAAGTGCACCGGAAATCTCATGCTGCGTGACTTCCCGATGCAGTGCGCCGCTGGCCAGCGCGGAAGCATCACCTATGGTCTCAGTAGCGGAAACCAGATAGATAATACAAATGGAGAGAATCGCGTCTACACGGAACTTCGGTGTGTAGGGCAGGATCTTTGGCAGGGCAAACCAGCCGCCATCTGCCAAGCCCTTGAGTTCCACCTTGCCAAAGAGCATAGCAGTAAGATAGCCGGCTATCAGACCAATCAGGATGGCCAGCTGTTTTTTTGTGCCTTTTGTGAAGATCTGCCATGCCAGGCATGCAGCCAAGGTCACGATGCCAATCACCAGATTGGCCGTAGATCCGAAGTCCTGTACATACCCGCCGCCAAATGAGCGCGCAGCAGTACTAAGAAGCGACATGCCGATACCTGTCACGACCGTTGCAGAGACAATAGGCGCAATCAGGTTTTTCCAATAACGCGCTGTCAAGCCAAGGATACCCTCAAATATGCCGCCAATCAGTACTGTACCGACCATCGTGCCATAGCCATATTTACCCGCAATCGCTGCCAGCGGCACCATGAAGGTGAAACTGAGGCCCATGACGATCGGGAGCCCTGACCCCAGGCGCCAGATCGGTGTAGCCTGGATAAACGTTGCTATGCCGGCCGCGATCATGGCATTCTGCACAAGGATGAGAATCTCCGTCTCAGACAGAGCAGGACTTGCCGCTACCGCAATGACGCCGATAGGCACGATATTGGTAACAAACATTGCAAGGACCTGCTGCACCGAAAATGGCAGTGCGCGGAATGGGCTTACTTTCCCTTTTAATGCTCTCAGGTTATTTTCGCTCATGCCTATACTTCATTCAGCCCTGTATCCAGTTTTTCCGGATAGTCAGCACGTTTGCTCCGTCCCTGTATTCATACCGGACTTCATCCATCGTCTTTCGGACCAGGAGAATGCCCAGTCCGCCTTCACTTCTATCTTCTGCCGGAAGTGAAATATCCGGTTCAGCGTTCTCCAGAGGATTGTAGGGTCTGCCCCGGTCCGTGAACTCGAACCAGGCACCATGTCCGTCCGGTAATGCTTCAAACCCAACCGTCATTTCCCCCGTTCCGGGAGCGTATGCGTAGTAAGCGATATTGCTGAGGATCTCATCCATCGCAATATCGATCTGCATGCGTGCCTTGACAGGACAGTGCAGTATATCCAATTCGGCGTCGACCCATTCAGTCACCTGAGGAATATTGTGGATCGCCGCTTCTACCGTCATTGTTTTCATATTTTTATCATCTGCAAAACGGTACAATACAGCTAATGCTTTCCTGCCGGTACGTTATTCCGTGATTTTCTTGACGATCGTCACTTCAGCAGTACGGCCCTTGATGCTGACTTTGACATCGTCCGCAACACGCGCGACGACAGATTTTTCCAGTTCGTCCCATGCGGCCAGAGCAGCGGCATCCTGACGCTGGATACTCGGGCGAAGCTCATCCTCATAGCGGGTCATCGACCATTCCCAGTCGAGGGCGGGTGTGCTGGACTTCTCGAAAGCACCAGCCATAAGCAGCGGGCTGCCATAAGCGGCGATATCTTCGTCCGCACCGCGATCGAAGAAATCACGTATGTGGCCCATGAAGCCCTTGGCGGATTCGTTCTTACCGCTTGTTGCGGCAGACAGCAGCTTTTCCCTCTTGAGGCTGGTCATGCGCGTAGTCGTCTGCAGGTGCAGCTCATACACGTTGTCCTGATCCTCAATCCAGAAACAGCCTTCCGTCTCACCGGTGATGGAGCGCATCAAGCCCATCATTTCTTCGGTCAGCAGGCGCAGATGCAGAGCGCTCTTATGAGAAAGGCCCTTATATCCGGCGACCTTATCTACTTCTTTCAGGGCTTCCTCCATGCGGGCACCTTTACTGGATACCACGATCACATCTGTTTTCATAATCCGTTTCTCCCTTATTCGATGTTCAGGATATCAGTGAAGCCTGTCACTTCGAATACTTCGCGAACGATTTCATTGATGTTCTTGATCGTCATGCCGCCCTTGGTGCTCATCTTCTTGTGGGCAGAAAGCAGAACGCGCAGTCCGGCAGAGGAAATATACTCTACGCTGGCAAAATCAAAAACCAGTTTCTCCGCTCCGTCCAGCTGTTCGTTCAGTTCCTTCTCAAGCTCGGGAGCGGTCATGGTGTCCAGACGTCCCGCCAGCGCTACTTCCAAAGCAGTCCCGTTCTTGTTCGCAGTTATAGTCATTCTTTCTTCCTCCTTAATATGCAGCAAAGCCCCTGGCTTTGCGGAAATAACTTTATTTCGTATGTGCACGGTCAATACGCTTATCTCCCGCAGTAATTGCTTTCTGCGGACATACCAGTAAGCACAGATGACAGCCAACGCAACGCTTTCCGTTGAGTACAGGCTGCCGTTTTTCATTCAGGATAATCGCCTGGTGACCGCCGTCCATGCATGAAACCATGCAGCGTCCGCAGCCAATGCAGCGTTCTATTTCAAAGCGTGGAAAAACGACCGTATCCCGTTCCAGCGTGTCCGTGGTCCCGCTCAATGCATCCAGTCCAAGACCGCATACTTCCTTCACGCTGGTAAAGCCTTTCTCTGTTAAATACAGATTAAGCCCATTTTTCAGGTCATCAATGATGCGGTAACCGTACTGCATTACGGCAGTAGTAACTTGAATTGAATTACCACCCAGTAAAATGAATTCCAGCGCGTCCAGCCAGGTCTCGACCCCGCCCATCGCAGACAGGTGCATTCCCTTCAGTTTGGGGTTCTGTGCCAGTTCAGCCACAAAACGCAGGGCAATCGGTTTGACTGCGTTTCCACTGTAACCGCCTACCGCGCTGTGGCCGTGCACAGACGGTGCTGACACATAGGTATGCGGGTTAACGCCTACGACTGACTTGATCGTATTGATTGCCGAAAGTCCGTCTGCCCCGCCGCGTCTTGCCGCTTCGGCTGCCGGGCTCATGATCTCCACATTGGGTGTCATCTTTGCAAGGATCGGAATATGGCATGCAGCTCTGGCCGCTGCTGTAAAACGTTCCACCTGATCAGGGTCTTGGCCGATATCGCTGCCCATGCCGCCTTCCGCCATGTTTGGACAGGAGAAATTCAGTTCCACAGCATCGGCACCGTTCTCTTCACACAGACGTGCCAGTTCAGCCCACTCCTGCTCGTTTTGACCCATGATGGATGCAAGAATGAACTTGGTCGGGTACTTCGCCTTCAAACGGCGGAAAGTCTCCATGTTCTCTGCCACGCTGTGGTCGGACAGCTGCTCGATGTTCTTGAACCCAACGATACTGCCGTCATTGCCGGCAACCGCCGAAAAGCGCGGAGAAGCCTCATGGATGTCCAGTGTACAGACGGTCTTGAAACATGCGCCTGCCCAGCCGGCCTCAAAAGCAC
Source organism: Clostridia bacterium (assembly GCA_017544935.1). Taxonomy (GTDB): domain Bacteria; phylum Bacillota; class Clostridia; order Christensenellales; family Aristaeellaceae; genus SFMI01. Next base: position 6,282 of record JAFYDF010000052.1, on the reverse strand, counting down.
GCGCGCACATGTCATATGTGCTTGCGACGACAGAGGAGGAAAGCAGGAACGGGTTCTCCAACGGAATCCCGCAGATATCACATTTCAGTCTTTCCTCATTCGCCGGGACCGGCGTTTCACAGGATGGTTTGACCTGGTAATACAGTCTGTTGACCAGGTCACGGATCGGGACCTCACCCGGACGGAGGCATGTGCGCTCACAGGGTGTATCGCAGGTCAGGCAGGGATTTGCATCCGGCAGTTTCTGCGCAGCTGTCTGCTCATTCTGGAACCAGATACTGCGCAGCAGCTCAGACGGTTTCAGGGCGGGACAGGCAGTATCACACGGAGCGTCGGCACAGAGTGCGCACCGGATCATGTCAGCGCGTGGAATGCACGGATCACTTCGGATCATACCTGATCCCCTCCTTCAATTGATCTGCGTGTTCTCAGTTCCAGGGTGAATAGTTGCGCAGTACGATAATCAGCTTGCCGGCATCATCAAACGTAACAGTAGTGTTTTCCTCGTAAAAGAGCACATCGTTGGCGATATCCTCCACGAGCTCGGCAAAAGTCCGGTCCGTGGGCACATCCGCTTCCGGATCGCTCCAATCTCTGTAGATCACACTGCTGTCAGCCGGAACGCTGAGCGTGAACAACTCATGCCAGTGTGCATGCTCATCCTCATCGATTGCGATATAGGAACCGTTCTCCAGTTCATAGAAATAAACTGCGGTATATGGAGTGTCAACGTTGATCGTAACACCGAACTCGTCTGTCAGTACGGAAGCCACAGGGGTTTTCGACAGATTGCCATAAACGATCTCATCGTCCACCTGCAGTTTCTGAATGTCTTCCGCAGCGAATTCATCTCGCTCATAGATCGTGATTTCCAGCATCGCATCGCTCATGTTTTCATCGCTGAACGTGCAGCCGTTCAGACGCGCAGTGAACGATTTGCCCGCGAGCAGTTGAAGAATCAGCGGAGAGGTCTGCGGCTGAATCGTCTGCGCGGAAGCAGTCATTGTTACGCATACAAAGAGCAAAATACAGAATAGTGCAAATCCTCTTTTCATGGTACTTCCTCTTTCTGTCCTTTTTTCAAAATCCCTCTTCCGGAGACCGGAAGAGGAATGTTTGTTCACACTCGTCAGCCTTTGACCTGCTGGCGGATCAGTGCGCGTTTCAATTTTGCTTCTGCTATTTCGTACTGAGCATCGTCTTCCTGCATCTCCTGCAGGCGCTTTTCCGCAGCCTGCTGAGCACGGATCGCACGCTCCAGGTCGATCTCATCCTCCCACTCGAACGTGGTGGCGATCACACGGACTTCGCCGTTTGCAACGCTCAGCAGTCCGCCGCTGCAGGCAGCTGCACGCGTTTTGCCGTTCTCATCGGTCACACGCGCTACGCCGATACCCAGTGGTGCTGCATAGTCGATATGGCGAGCCAGAATGCAGACATCGCCGTTCACTGTGCGCAGAAGCACACTCTCAGCCTGTCCGTCAAACACCATGCGGTCAGGCGTTACGATCTGCAGATGGAACAACGCCATGTTTACTCACCCTTCTTGGCCTTGGCCACGGCTTCGTCAATGGTGCCCACAAACAGGAAGGCGCTCTCGGGCAGGTCATCATGCTTGCCTTCAATAATCTCTTTGAATCCGCGAATCGTTTCTTTCAGCGGTACATACTTGCCTTCCATACCGGTAAACTGTTCGGCAACACTGAAGGGCTGGCTGAGGAAGCGCTGTACCTTACGGGCTCGGCTGACGATCAGCTTATCCTCATCGGAGAGCTCATCCATACCCATGATGGCGATGATGTCCTGCAGTTCCTTATAGCGCTGCAGGATGCCCTGCACCGCACGCGCAACCTCGTAGTGCTCATGGCCCACGATCTCGGGCGAAAGGATGCGGCTCGTGGAATCAAGCGGATCTACAGCAGGATAAATACCCAGGGATGCGATCGAATGGCTCAGAACCGTGGTTGCATCCAAGTGCGCGAAAGTCGTGGCAGGAGCCGGGTCGGTCAGGTCGTCCGCAGGCACGTATACAGCCTGTACGGATGTGATAGAACCTTTCTTGGTCGAGGTGATGCGCTCCTGCAGAGCGCCCATCTCAGTCGCCAGTGTAGGCTGGTAGCCTACGGCGCTGGGCATACGGCCCAGCAGTGCGGACACTTCAGAACCGGCCTGCGTGAAACGGAAGATGTTATCGATGAACAGAAGCACATCCTGATTCTCGCGGTCACGGAAGTATTCCGCCATCGTCAGTCCGCTCAGGCCGACGCGCATACGGGCTCCCGGGGGCTCGTTCATCTGGCCGTACACCAGGGCGGTCTTGTTGATAACGCCGCTCTCTTTCATCTCGTTGTACAGGTCATTGCCTTCACGCGTACGCTCGCCAACGCCCGCGAATACGGACAGGCCACCGTGCTGCTTTGCAACGTTATTGATCAGCTCCATGATCAGAACCGTCTTGCCAACACCGGCACCACCGAACAGGCCGATTTTGCCGCCCTTGGCATAAGGCGCGATCAGGTCAACAACCTTGATACCCGTTTCCAGGATCTCAGTCGAAGTCTCCTGCTCCTCAAAGGAAGGTGCAGGACGATGGATCGGCCAGCGTTCCACATCCTCGGGATCGGGCTGGTCATCGATTGCCTGGCCCAGCAGGTTGAAAATACGGCCCAAGCACTTATCGCCGACAGGTACCGTAATCGGACTGCCGGTGTCGATAGCTTCCATGCCGCGTACCATACCATCGGTCGCGTTCATGCTGACGCAGCGGGCAACATTGTCACCCACGTGCTGCGCCACTTCAGCAACGATCTTTCTATCGCCGTTGCGGATCTCTATAGCGTTGAGCAGCTCCGGCAGCTGACCGTCCTCGAAGCGGATGTCGAGTACGGGGCCGATGACCTGAACCACCTTGCCCACGTTCTGTTTCGTCACGTTTCCGTTCTCCTTTCCCGGCGCTTATTGTTCAGCGCCGGCCACGATCTCGGTGATCTCCTGAGTGATCGCGCCCTGGCGTGCACGGTTATAGCGCAGTGTCAGTTCGCTGATCATTGCTTCTGCGTTCTTTGAAGCGCTGTCCATCGCCATGCGGCGGGCAGATACCTCACTGATGAAGGCATCGCACAACGCTCCGTATATACGGCCTGCAAGGAAATCAGGCACGATGCGCTGCAGCGTCTCTGCTGCATCCATCTCATAAAGAGTCGACGGTGAGCGTTTCTCCCCCGTCTCTTCCGGTCTGACCAGCGGGAGCAGCTGTTCCAGTACAACTTCCTGTGACATCATGGAGCGGAAGCTCGTACCAGCGAGCCATACCTCGTCGTACTTCTCCTCCTGGTATCCCGCAATCACCATCTGGGCAATGCGGTAGCTTTCGCCGACCGAAACGCCCTCGACGCGCATATATCGGTCACTGAGCAATTCGATGCCCATGCGGTGATATTTGTCAACTGCTTTGCGGCCCAGGGGCAGCACACAGTATTCCGTACCATCAACATGCGCCGCGACAGCTTTGAACACATTGTTGTTATACCCGCCCGCAAGTCCGCGTTCGCCGGCAATGATGATATACAGCCGACGCTTGAGCGGACGCACAGCAAGGAATGGCGCATTACCGTCTTCACAGCGCGCAACGGCAGCCTGTACCGCTTCACGGCTAATGGCCGCATAGGGTTTGCTGCTTTCCATGCGCTCCTTGGCGCGGCGCAGTTTGGACGTGGCTACCAGCTGCATTGCTTTCGTGATCTGCATGGTGCTTTCCACGCTCTTGATCCGCAGCTTGATATCCTTCATGGATGAGCCTGCCATGTCACAGTCTCCTTACTTGGTTTTCAGAAAATCGCGGGTATAGTCCGTCAGAGCATTCTTCAGGCGCTCTTCGGTCTCTGCGGACAGCTGGCCCGTGGTGCGGATGGCTTCAAGCACATCACTGTACTGGGATGCCATTCTCTCATACAAGCCCTGTTCATACTCGGCCACATGGCGCACTTCGACTTCTTTGAGGAAATCATGTGTTACAGCGTAGAAGATGCAAACCTGATCCTCGACAGGAATCGGGTGGTTGCGGTTCTGCTTGAGTACTTCCACGATACGCGCGCCCTGTGCCAGACGTGCCTTGGTATCGGCATCCAGGTCGGAGCCGAACTGCGCGAAGGACTGCAGTTCACGATACTGGGAGTAGAGCAGTTTCAGACTTCCGGCAACCTTCTTCATGGCCTTGATCTGTGCATTGCCGCCTACGCGGGAAACGGAAATGCCCGGGTTGACGGCCGGCATGATGCCGCTGTGGAACAGTTCAGATTCCAGGAAGATCTGGCCGTCCGTGATAGAAATAACATTCGTAGGAATGTAAGCTGACACGTCGCCTGCCTGCGTCTCGATGATCGGCAGTGCGGTAATAGACCCCCCACCGTAGTCCGGATGTACGCGTGCAGCACGCTCCAGCAGGCGGGAATGCAGATAGAATACATCGCCCGGATAAGCCTCACGTCCGGGGGGACGACGGATCAGCAGCGACAGTGCACGGTACGCGACTGCGTGCTTGCTCAGGTCGTCGTAAATAATCAGCGCATCACGGCCCTGATCCATAAAGTACTCTGCCATAGCACAGCCGGAATACGGTGCGATGTATTGCAGAGGCGCCAGTTCACTGGCAGTCGCCGATACAACGATGGTATAGTCCATGGCACCGGCTGCTTCAAGCGTGTCCACCAGCTGCGCCACCGTTGAGCGCTTCTGGCCGATGGCCACGTAAATGCAGACAACATCCTTGCCCTTCTGGTTGATGATCGTATCCAGGGCGATGGCCGTCTTACCGGTCTGGCGGTCGCCGATGATCAGCTCGCGCTGGCCGCGGCCGATGGGGATCATGCTGGCGATCGCCTTGATGCCCGTCTGCAGGGGCACGGAGACGCCTTTGCGCTGAATGATGCCAGGAGCATTGCGCTCAATGGGGCGCATTTCCTTGGTATCGATGGCGCCCTTGCCATCGATCGGCTGGCCCAGCGCGTTGACTACGCGGCCAATCAAGCCTTCGCCGACAGGCACGGACACGACCTGGCGTGTACGTTCAACCGTATCGCCTTCCTTAATACCCTCATCACTGCCCAGCATAACGATAGCCACGGAGTTCTCCTCCAGGTTCAGCGCCATACCGTACTCGCCGTTAGGGAAGCGGATCAGTTCATTGGCCATGCACTGATCCAGGCCGCTGACACGCGCAATACCGTCACCGATCATAATGATCGTGCCGGTATCGCTTTGCGAGATCCTGTTCTCGTAATGCTTAATCTGCTCTTTTATGAGCTTGGAAATCTCTTCAGGTTTCAACTGCATTTTTTCACCGCTTTCAGTAAATGGCTCAGGTCTCGGCCGTCAGCGCCTGGCGGATCGTCTCCAGCCTGTGGCGCAGAGTATTATCATAGCGCTGGCCGTTCATCTCCAGCAGCACGCCATCAATTACGCTGGCGTCTACTTTTTCGGAAAGATGAACTTCGCTGCCCGTCATTTCACGCAGCTTCTCCATCAGGCGCGCACGCTGCTTTTCGTCCAGCGGAGCACTGGTGGTAACCGACGCTTCCACAACGCTGTGATCACGGTTGTAGCTTTCACGATAGGCTGCTTCACAGCCCTCAAACTCGTTCAGCGCGCCGCGCTCACAAAGAATTTTCAGGAAATTGAGCAGATAGGGATGCACCTGGCCGCGCAGTGCGTTGTCCAGGATTCCCACGCGCTCTTCCTTGCTCAGTGACATGTTGGAAAGCAGGCGGAAGAAATCCGGCTCTTCCCGCAGGCACTTTTTCAGTTCCTGCAGTTCACTGAGCATATCGGCGGACAGGTTTTCCTCCGCGCACAGCGCGTACAGACCGTCCCCATATTCTCTGGCCAGCTCCGTCACGGCTTCTCACCCACGTTCCGGATAAATTCATCCACGTATCCCTGATGATCATCGGCGTTAATCTCACGGCCGACAACCTTGGAGGCAATGCTGACAGCCAGATCGGAGATTTCGCCTCTTACGTCAGACAGCATCTGGCGCTTTTCTTTCTCGATCTCCTCTTCTGCCTTCTGCTTGAGGTGACTGGCCTGGCTGTTCGCTTCGGCCACGATGGCATCACTGCGGCGCTGCGCCGTCTGAACAGCATTGCGCACAAGACCGTCCGCTTCCTCGCGGGCGGTGGCCATCTTCTCCTCATACTGCTGCTTCATGTCTTCAGCCGCTGTACGGCTCTCATCCGCTGCAGCATAAATATCCTCTACCTGCTGCTTGCGCTTGTCCAGCATCTT
>JAFYDF010000051.1 GCA_017544935.1 Clostridia bacterium | reverse complement strand
TTTCCCGCAAGCGCCGTGAAAAGAAGCTCGTGGAGCGCGGCGTTGCCCATATCAGTTCTTCCTTTAATAACACTATCGTTACCATCACCGACGTGAATGGCAACGCCCTGTCCTGGGCGTCCTCCGGTGGTATGGGCTTCCGCGGCAACAAGAAGAGCACGCCCTTTGCAGCGCAGATGGCGGCTGAGACCGCGGCTAAGGCCAGCACCGAGTTCGGCCTCAAGAGCGTTGACGTGTTCGTGAAAGGTCCCGGTTCGGGACGTGAAGCGGCTATCCGTTCGCTGCAGGCGGCTGGTCTGGAAGTTACCATGATCAAAGACGTTACGCCCATTCCGCATAACGGCTGCCGTCCACCCAAGCGCCGCCGCGTGTAATTAAAGGAGGAAATTATCAATGGCAGTTAACAAACAGCCGATCGCCCGGAAATGCCGGAGCTTTGATATTTCTCCGGCGGTCATGGGCTATGCGAACAAGCAGTCCAAGCGCAACCCCAATGGCAACCATCGCCGCAAGGTGTCTGAATATGGCACCCAGCTGCAGGAAAAGCAGAAGGTGAAGTTTGTCTATGGTGTGCTGGAGAAGCAGTTCTATAACTACTACCTGAAGGCTTCCAATATGAAAGGCCCCACCGGTGAGAACATGATGACGCTGCTCGAGCTGCGTCTGGACAACGTGGTCTACCGTCTGGGTCTGGCTAAGACGCGCCGTATGGCCCGCCAGGTCGTCAGCCACGGTCACATCCGTGTCAACGGCGAGAAGGTGGACATTCCTTCCTATTCTGTGAAGGTCGGTGATGTGATCACCCTGCGTCCCCGTTCTGCTCAGAGCGAAGCGTTCAAGGCACTGCGTGAGGGCACCACTGTGCTGACGCCCAAGTGGCTCACCTTTGACGCTCCCAATCTGACCGGTACGGTCAATGAACTTCCCACTCGTGCGGATATCGACTTTGAACTGCAAGAGAACATGATCGTTGAGTTCTACTCCCGTTAATCCGACGTCGCATCGCTTCAAGCATTTACAAACGACGGTTTCCAATAATAGGAGGGTAGAACGCCGTGATCGCAGAAATCGAAAAAGCGCACATCGAGTGTCTGGAGGTAGCAGAAAACAACACCTATGGCCGCTTTGCGATCGAGCCGCTTGAGCGCGGCTTCGGGCATACACTGGGCAACGCGCTTCGCCGCGTGCTGCTGAACAGCCTGCCCGGCGCGGCCGTGACTAGCATTCGAATCGACGGCGTGCAGCATGAGTTTTCCACCGTTCCCGGTGTGAAAGAGGACGTAACGGAGATCATCCTGAACTTCAAGGAGCTTTCCGTTCGCATGTTCACCGATCAGCCCAAGCAGCTGGAGCTGAACATGGAAGGTCCCTGCGAAGTGACGGCCGCTGACATTAAAGCGGACGACGAAGTGGAGATCATCAATCCTGATCTGCATATCGCCACTCTGGGCGAAGGCGCCAAGCTTCATATCTGGCTGACAATCGATCTTGGCCGCGGCTATGTGTCCGCCGACAGGAACAAGACAGCCCAGATGCCCATCGGAGTGATTCCGGTCGATTCGATCTATACGCCAATCCGCAAGGTGAATTATATTGTCGAAGATACCCGCGTCGGCCAGGTTACTGACTATGACAAGCTGACGCTGGAAGTCTGGTCTAATGGTTCCGTCCTGCCGGACGAAGCTATCAGCATGGCTGCAAAGATCCTGCGCGACCAGCTGGAGCTGTTCGTGGGTCTGAACGATCAGGCCATGCCCGTATCCTTCCCCGATCCTGAGGACGACAAGAAAGAAAAAGTTCTGGAGATGACTATCGAGGAACTGGATCTCTCCGTCCGTGCCTACAACTGCTTAAAGCGTGCCGGTATCAATACGGTGGCAGAGCTGGTGCAGCGCAATCAGGAAGACATGATGAAGGTACGCAACCTCGGCAAGAAGAGCCTGGAAGAAGTAGAACAAAAACTGCTGGGGCTGGGGCTGAGCCTGCGCCCGACAGACGACTAAGCGATCGCCCGGAAGGGCGTAAGGAGGATGCCTTATGGCAACGCAACGTAAGCTGGGCCGCACGGCCGATCAGCGCAAGGCGCTGCTGCGCAATCAGGTGACCAACCTCATCTGGTATGGCCGCATCGAAACGACCGAGGCGCGTGCCAAGGAAGTTCGCAGCATCGCGGATAAAATCATTACGCTGGCTATTCGCGAGTATGACAAGACCGTGGATGTCCAGAAGAAATTCCATAATGACAAGGGCCAGATCCTTGAAGTCACCGTGACCAACGACCTGCCTGAGAAGCTTCATGCCCGCCGTCTGATGATGGCCTATCTGTATGATCTGAAGGAGATCAAGAAGGACGACGAGAGCAAGAGCGAATACAAAGAGCGCACCAAGGATAACAAGCATCCCGTGGTAGAAAAGCTCTTCCGTGAGCTGGGCCCGAAGTATCGTGCCCGCAACGAAGAGAAGGGCTGCGCTGGTGGCTATACCCGCATTTATAAGCTGGGTCCCCGCCGCGGCGACGCTGCTGAGATGGTTATCATCGAGTTGGTGTAATCCGCTCACTCAAAAGCCTTATGGTCAGAAGGCCATAGGGCTTTTTTTTGCGGAAGGGGTTAAGAACGCATTTTCCGGAAGCATTGCGGCTTCAGGGAATAACATGGTATAATAACCCGCACCCTTTCTTTATGTACGGAGGCAATTTCGGATATGAAATATGATGTAATTATTATTGGTGCAGGACCGGGCGGAATATATACCGCATATGAACTGCAGAAGCTGCGCAGCGATATTAAGATCGCAGTGATCGAGGCCGGGCAGCCGCTGGAGAAGCGTCACTGTCCCATTGACGGAGAAAAGATCAAGGCTTGCATTAACTGCAAAAGGTGCTCCATGATGAGCGGCTTCGGCGGCGCAGGTGCTTTTTCTGATGGCAAATACAACATCACGAACAGCTTTGGCGGTACGCTGTATGAATATATCGGCAAAAAGCGTGCGCTGGATCTGATGCATTATGTGGATGCCATTAATCTGCGTTATGGTGGTGAAGGGACCAAGCTATATAGTACGGCAGGCACGCAGTTCAAAGAAATCTGCATTCAGAACAACCTGAATCTGTTGGACGCTTCCGTACGTCATTTAGGAACCGATATCAATTATGTCGTACTCCAGAACCTCTATCAGAAATTGCGTACCCGTGTGGACTTCTTCTTCAACCTGCCTGTACATTCCGTACACGTGGAAGAAGACGGCTATGAAGTCTGCTGTGATGACAGAACTTTTCACTGTAAGAAGTGCGTAGTCTCAGTAGGCCGCAGCGGTAGCAAATGGATTGAACAGGTCTGCCATGAACTGGGGATCGGCACAAAGTCCAATCGCGTGGACATCGGCGTGCGCGTGGAACTCCCGGCAGTAGTATTCAGCCATTTGACTGACGAACTGTATGAGAGCAAGATCGTATACCGCACGGAAAAATTCGAGGACAATGTGCGCACCTTCTGCATGAACCCGTACGGCGCGGTAGTGACTGAAAACACCAACGGTATCGTGACTGTAAACGGTCACAGTTATGAGGACAAGACCAAGCACACTGATAATACCAACTTTGCACTGTTGGTCAGCAAACATTTCTCTGAGCCGTTCAAGGACAGCAATGGTTACGGCGAGAGTATTGCACGCCTGAGCAACATGCTTGGTGGCGGTGTGATCGTGCAACGCTTCGGCGACCTGATTCGTGGTCGCCGCAGTACGGTCAAACGCGTGGAAGAAGGACTCGTAACGCCAACGCTCACGGCTACGCCCGGCGATCTGAGCCTCGTACTGCCCAAACGCATTCTGGACGGCATCATTGAAATGATCTACGCGCTTGACAGAATCGCGCCTGGCACGGCGAATGACGATACACTGCTGTATGGCGTGGAGGTCAAGTTCTATAACATGGAGGTCGAGGTCAACGAACACCTGGAGACCTGTCACAAAGGTCTGTATGTGATCGGCGATGGCAGCGGTATCACGCATTCGTTATCTCATGCGTCCGCCAGCGGTGTGTATGTGGCACGAGACTTGCTGGAGCATATCTGATAAAATTAACCATATATAAAACAGCCGCCTGATTAAAACAGTCGGCTGTGTTTTATTGAAGCGGAAGAATTATTCTTCGTCTTCAAGCGCGTCTGCCGCGCCACCATTGTAATTTGTCTTGATGACCTCAATCAGCGAGTCCATGAGTTCAGGTTCTACAGGATCGAAGTCTTCTATCTCTTCGCCTTCTTCATCCTTGGATACTGAGACTTTCATGACATACAGGGTGGCATCCTCCAGAGGCTTGGTGCCTTCCACGTCATCACTCAGGAGTACATATTCTTCACCGTTATAATAGAAATAGCGATCTACGCGCAGCAGCAGACGGTTGCCTTCCTCGTCTACGCCTTCCACGATATCCATGCGTTCTTCTTCGGACATGGGATCGACCTCCTTTTATGAGCTTCTGGGACTATTATAACAGATTATCCCGTAAAGCGCTACTGCTTTCGGATGGAGAAAGCAGATTGAAAAACATCGTGCAAAGGCGTATAATAATCACAGTGTTTTGAGAGGAGGCTGCCGGATGGTGGTGGAGGAGATTCGTCTGGGCGACGTTGTGCAGACGCGGAAAAAACATCCCTGCGGCAACGATGAATGGACGGTCATCCGCATCGGCGCTGATATCAAGCTGCGCTGTCACGGCTGCGGAAGGATCATTATGCTGGATCGGCAGGATTTCCTGCGCCGCCGCAAGCGCCTGATTTCACAGGGGCCGGCGCCGGAACCGGTAGCAGTGCCGGATGAGAACAACTGACAGAAGAAGGAAAGAACCAGATGAGCGATATTAACGAAAAGCCCGTACAGACGGAAGAAATAGTGGACAAGAAAGCCGAAAACAAGAAAGAAAAGTCGAAAAAAACTATGAAACAGGAGATTATCAGCTGGATTCTGACCCTGGGTGCTGCGGTCGTCATTGCCCTGGTTATCCGTACTTTCCTGTTTGAGTTTATCCGTGTCGATGGCGAGAGCATGATGAATACTCTGACCGACAAGGAAATAGTGTTTATGACGAAACCCGCCTATCTTGCAGGCAAGATGGAACGTGGTGATGTGGTCATCTGCAACTATCCGGAGCGTGGACGCACATTGTTCGTGAAACGTTTGATCGCGCTGCCAGGAGACAGTATCGAGATTATTAACGGTGTTGTCTATGTCAATGATGAGGCAGTGGACGAAGACGATATTGACAAGATGACTGATGGTACGCATTATAGAGCAAATTATCCGCGTCGTGTTCTGGGTGAAGACGAATACTTTGTCATGGGCGATAACCGTGATCACAGCAATGACAGCCGCTCTGTCGGGCCTCTCAGCCGCAGCATGATCCGCGGACATGTTCAGCGTGTGATTCTGCCATTAACCAAGTTTGGCCAAAAGGTAAAGTAAATGAAAAAGCGAAGCTTGAGCTTCGCTTTTCTTGAAGGAGGAAGTATGGCTTTTCGGGAAATTTCTCCGGGAGCATTGCTCAGTCCGGTGCCTGCCGTAATGGTCTCCTGCGCAGCTGAAGGCGTGCGTCCTAACATTATTACGATTGCCTGGGCTGGTACTGTATGCAGTCAGCCGCCCATGCTGAGCATCAGTGTGCGCAAGGAGCGGTTCTCACATCGGATCCTGACCGACAGCGGGGAATTTGTTGTAAATCTGGTCGGCCGTGATCAGATGAAGGCCATGGACTATTGTGGTGTACGTTCCGGACGTGATGAGGACAAGTTTGCGACCTGCGGACTGACCACCCAGCCGGTGGAACAGATGAGATATGCTCCTGCTATTGCCGAATGCCCGGTATACCTTGCCTGTAAGACAGAACAAGTGCTGGAGCTGGGTTCGCACGACCTGTTTCTGGCCCGTATCGTTGGCGTCGGTGTCAAGGAAGAACTGATGGATGCTTCGGGAAATATCGATGTACAGAAGGCAGGTCTGGTGGCATATTGTCATGGTATATATCATGGATTAGGGGAAGCACTGGGCTTCTTTGGTTTCAGTGTTGCTGCTCCTAAAGTCTATGCGCGGCGCATGAAGGCGCTGAAACAAAAGTAAAGGAGAAAGAACAATGCTGGATCGAATTGTACTGATCGTACTGGATTCTGTGGGTGTGGGTGACGCGCCTGACGCGGCAGAATATGGCGATGCAGGAGCCAATACCGTGGGCCATATCGTGGAGCGCACCGGCCTTGCATTGCCAAACATGGAAAAGATCGGCTTTGGTTATATCAAAGGCACGGGCCTGAAACCGGATCCCGAAGCCTGCGGTGCGTACGGCCGCCTGACGGAGGCCAGCCGCGGCAAGGATACTACGACCGGACACTGGGAAATGGCCGGCCTTACCCTACATGAGCCTTTCCCGACCTATCCGGACGGATTTCCGCCGGAAGTAATCGAGGCATTTGAAAAAGCGGTCGGCCGCGGTACACTAGGAAATAAGCCTGCCAGCGGCACTTCAATTATTCAGGAACTGGGCGAAGAACACCTGCGTACAGGTAAGTTGATTGTATATACGTCAGCAGACAGTGTGTTCCAAATCGCTGCTAATGAGAATATCGTACCTGTGGAAGAACTGTATGATATCTGCCGCAAAGCGCGCGCCCTGCTGCAAGGCAAGCATGGTGTGGGCCGCGTGATCGCGCGTCCGTTTATCGGCACAAATGCTGAAAACTTCACGCGTACCGCTAGGCGTCATGACTTTTCCATGGATCCAAGTGGGGAGACTATGCTCGATGTACTTTCTGCTGCCGGGTTCGATACATTGGGCGTAGGCAAGATCGAAGACATCTTCAATATGAAAGGCATTACGCAGAGCGTGCATTCAGCTGGCAATCCGGCTTGCCTGGACAGCCTGATGGATGATCTTCATAAAGGCTTCCATGGACTGTGTTTTGTGAACCTTGTTGACTTCGATATGGTATGCGGACATCGCCGCGACGTAGAGGCATATGCGCAGTGCCTGCGTGATTTTGATAATTTCCTGCCGAAGATTCTTGATGAGTTGACCGAAAATGATTTGCTGATGATTACGGCAGATCATGGTTGCGACCCGACATATACAGGCACAGATCATACACGTGAGCGTGTGCCCATCCTGGCCTGGAGGCGCGGTATGAAAGGCACGATCGATCTTGGGACCGGGAGCAGCTATGCGAATATTGCGGCCACGATCTGTGATGCTTTCGGGCTTCCACAGCGGTTTGGCGCTGCATCTTTCTGGCCGCAGCTGAGGAGGGAGAACGATGACTGAGCTTGAACGGGTCGACCGTGCGGCGAATTATATCCGTGAGGTGCTGGGCAGTGCTGAGGCTGGCTTGGTACTGGGCAGCGGTCTGGGTGATTATGCCTTGGCGATGACAGATGCCAAGGTGATTCCTTATGCAGAGATCCCGGGCTTTCCGATTTCCATCGTCCCCGGGCATGCAGGAGAATTGTGGTGTGGGAACCTGCATGGCAAGCGGGTACTGATGATGCGTGGCCGTTTCCATTCATATGAGGGATATGCGTTGAACGATGTTGTACTGCCCATGCGTGCAATGGCAAGAATGGGGATAGGCACGCTGATCCTAACGAATGCAGCAGGCGCAGTGAACACCAGCTTTGCTCCGGGAGATCTGATGCTGATCAATGATTTCATCAATTTCTCGGGCAAAAACCCACTTACAGGGCCGAATATCGACGAGCTCGGACCGCGCTTCCCCGACATGTCACGGGCATATGACCGCCGCCTGATGGCAATAGCAGAAGAGACTGCCCGCGAGAAAGGCATTACCCTCCGTACGGGCGTGTATGCTTGGTTTAACGGCCCTACCTATGAGACTCCGGCTGAGATCCGTATGGCACGTGTGCTAGGAGCGGATGCTGTTGGCATGTCGACTGTGCCTGAAACCATTGCGGCTGTACATGCTGGAATGAAAGTGCTGGGCATTTCCTGCCTGACGAACATGGCGGCAGGTATACTGGATCAGCCACTTTCCCATCAGGAAATCATGGAGACCGGAGAACGTGTGCGTGATGATTTCCGCGCGTTGCTGGACGGGATTATCTCTAAAATGTAAAACAGCAGCATTATTGTATTGTTTGACAGAAAATAGCTGATATGGTAAAATAACGCCATGCAAAACACACATAGGTAAGAGGGGAGATTAATATGCCTATCCAACTCTACTAATATCCCACTCCATATTCCAATATTCGTCTGCGTGTGGCACATGGACATTTTGCCACAAGTCACAGTCATATCAACTACTACATTGATCTGACTATGACGAAGCATAGGCTGTCTGAAGCACGGGAAGCTGCGCAGCAGCTGGTAAGCTCTTTTAAATCTACAACGATCATTGATACGATCCTTTGCCTGGATGGGACAGAAGTGATTGGTGCGTGCATGGCCAGTCATCTGTCTGCTGCCGGATTTACTAATCTGAATGCACACCGCACCATTTATGTGGCGACTCCGGAGCATACCAGCGGAAGCCAGCTGCTTTTCCGTGACAATTCCGCACCCATGATCGTAGGTAAGCATGTGCTTGTTCTGGCTGCCTCTGTAACCACAGGATATACGGCTCAGGCAGCACTGGATGCAATCCGCTACTATGGCGGTGTACCGGTAGGCGTATGCGCAATCTTTGCCTGCATGCAGGAATGTGACGGATTCCCTGTATACTCGATTTATAATACGAAGAATGTTCTGGACGACTACATTAATACAAGTCCGCATGAATGCCCTTTGTGCAAGGCAGGGCTCAAACTGGATGCCATGGTCAATGCATACGGAATATCCAGTTTCTGATCATTAACGTTTACAGCCGACACTCAAGTGCCGGCTGTTCTTTTTTTCATCCCGACCATCTTCTGAAGATGTTCAGGCAACGGCTGATCGCTCAGAACCATGTCTATGTCACCCAGGTCACATACCTTGTGTATACCGCATATATTGATCCGGCTGCTTGTGCACAGGAATACGCTCCTAGTGCTCTGTCCGATCAGAACGCGCAGGAAAGAAGTGCCTTCTTCAAGCCGGCCATACAGCACGCCTGTTTCGCTTAATGCCATGCAACTGAAAAAGGCAAGGTCAAAATGCATGTTCCGCAGAAAAGCCTCGGCATGCGGGCCGCGTACTGCGTCATCCAGCTCATTGATACGTCCGCCCACACAGTAAGTGGGAATGTGGAGCTTGGTCAGTTCACCGCACATTGCAGGGCTGTTACATACGGCTGTGAATTTCTGCCGTTCCCGGAGAAAGTGGATGATATGCCGCACTGTACTGCTTGCGTCAAAGAATACTGTCGCGCCATCAGGAATCATGACTGCGGCTTTCTGCGCAATCAGGCGTTTTTTTTCGGAATCGATTTCACTGCGCAGCGAAAGCGGTATATGCGTGCCGCGCTCGAGCAGCGCTGCGCCGCCGTGTGTCCTGCGGATACGTCCGCTTGCCTCCATATCCCTGAGATCCCGGCGCATGGTCGGTTCGCTTACATGAAGTGTTTGTGCCAGCTTGTGCACGGAAGCATACCCGCTCTGCGCGAGCAGCTGCAGGATCTCCGCCTGCCGATCATATGAATGCATGATAACCCTCCGGATTGATCGTTTTATGATCGAATTTATCGAAACTGATTGCGAATAACGATTATTTATCGTTATTTTGGCCGTATATTGCATAGTATCGAAAAAACGATTATAATCATATCAGAAATAACGGCGGGATGCAACCGCAGAATAATAGCGATGATTTCGCCGAAAAATAAGAAGGAGGACTCTCTATGTCTAAAAAGCTGTTTGCAATGCTGTTGGCACTGGTCATGTTGCTTGGAGTGAGTAACATTGCACTGGCCGAGGACCCCATTGAGCTGCATTTCGTTTGCGCTTATGCTGCCAACTACGGCATGCAGGACCTGATCGACGATTTCGAGGCCCAGCATCCCAATATCAAGATTATCCTGGATGTCTATAACAACTCTTCCGACGGCAACCAGGCTGTTGATAACATGCTGATGGCCGGTGGCCTGATCGACCTCCAGCTGGCGTACGGCCTGGACAAGACTGATTTCCGTGCGTCCTCTGACTTCTATGTCAATCTGGACGAGCGTGTTGCTGAGTGGGGCATCGACATGCAGGAGACCTTCGGCGTGGACATCAAGTTCCGCAACAGTGAGGGTGAACAGCACTACTTCGGTATCCCCGTGGATGCCCTGCAGTGGTATATCTGCATTAACATGACTGAGTGGGAAGCTGCTGGCCTGGGTGAACTGCCCACTGCCTGGACCTGGGATGAGTACATTGATGCTTGCCGCAAGATGACCCATGACGGCATCCCTGGTGGTGCTGACGTTCTCGACGGTGGCTACAACTGGGTAAACCATGTCCGCCAGGTATACGGCGCTGATGTATGGTACGATGAAAACGGCTATTCCGCCATTCTGAGCAATCCTCTGTTCAAGGAAGCTCTGCAGATGAAGCTGGACTGCGAGACCGAAGGCATCTGGTTCTCCTATCCCGACGCCCGTCAGACCGGCAATACCGGTGTTGATCCCTTCATGCAGCATCGCGCCAATGCGTACGTGACCTGCAACGTCTGGCGCTTCATTGCCAACACCACCGACTATCCTATCGACTTCAAAGTCGGTTTCGCTCCTTATCCGACCCGTGAGGCAGGCCAGATCAACTACTGCGAAGGCCCCACTGTCTACGGCTTCATGACGATTGTGAATACCTGTGAGCATCCGGACGAAGCCTGGGAGTTCGTGAAGTACTTCGCGACCGAAGGTAACTATCATATCCTGAAGGCTGGCCACATGGGCATGTATGCTGATGCAGACAAGGATCAGGTTGTGGAATATGTATTTGGCTCCATGGAGCAGGCCGAAAAGCTGATTGACGTCGAATCCTTCAAGCGCGTTGTTCTGAACTTCGGCGGCCTGACTTATGTGGATACCATTATCGGTATGGGCGGCAACACCAAGGTCTCCGCTTACGAGCAGGAGATCCTGGCTGGCAACATGACCATCGATGACGGCATGGCCGAATTGGAGCAGATTATCAACCAGGCGATCCAGGAGAAGATGGACGAACTGGAGTAATCCTCGCAAGCCTTCGCTGCTGCCGCTGCCTGATGCAGCGGCAGCAGTTTTTCAAAGGCAGAGAATAAGGGGTGTTTTCACATGAAACGCAGGCAGGATACGTTGACAGCATGGCTGTTTCTGGCTCCGGCGATTATCATTTTTCTGGTGCTGATCGTCTATCCCATCGGGATGTCGGGATACGCATCCTTCACCAAGTGGAAGTTTACCAGCGGCCTCAAAGGCATGAAATGGTACGGCTTTAAAAACTACGTCAACATCTTCAAGGATCTGAACTTCAAAGCGGCTATCAGTAATACCTTTCTTTACGTGTTTGTTACCGTACCTATTTCCATCATTCTCTCCCTGATTTTTGCGTTCCTTCTGAACAACAAGGTCTACATGGCGAAGACCCTGCGATTGTTCTATTTCATTCCTTATATCGCAAACGCAGTTGCTATTGCGACGCTGTTCTCGACCTGGTTCCGTAACGATGGTATGGTGAACAACATCCTGTCGTTCTTCAGCAAAGACCCGGTCGGGCTGAAATGGATGTCAGACAAGAGCCTGTGTAAAATACCGGTCATGTTCATGCTGGTATGGACCAGCCTGGGTTACCTGATCATCATCTATATGGGTGCCCTACAGAACGTGTCTTCGGATCTGTATGAAGCTGCGGAAATCGACGGTGCCAGTAAGACGCAGCAATTCCTTCATATTACGTTCCCCATGGTCTCCCAGACGACCTTTTACCTGCTGATCATCCGTATGATCGCCGTTTTTAAAGTGTTTGTCTCCGTCAACGTCATGTCCATGAAGAGCCCCGCGAAGTGGAACACTTCCATCATGGTAGAGGTATACAGCGCGGCTTTCTCCAGCATGCAGTTTGGCAAGGCGTGTGCTGAAGCTTGGATCCTGGTACTGATTGTCCTCTTCTTCACTACCGTACAGTTTGTCGGTCAGAAGAAGTGGGTGCATTATTAAGAGGAGGGCGGAAAAAATGGTAAGCAAAGTCAGAAAATATGACCGCTCATCCCGTCTTGTTAGCACAGCAATCGTGACGCTGATCGGTCTTGTGTTTGTGCTTCCGCTGATCTGGATGCTTTCTGCTTCCCTGCAGATCAACGGCGATATCTTCAAGTATCCTTTTACCTGGCTCCCGCACGCACCTCGCTGGGTCAACTATGCGGATATCTGGAACAGCGGTGAGGTGCCCCTGCTGCAAATGTACCGCAACTCTCTATTTATCGTGATATTCACCAACATAGGCGTACTGTTCGTATCGCTGCTGGCAGCCTATGCATTTGCCAGGATTGAGTTCAAAGGCAAGGGCATCGTATTTGGCCTCTTTATCGGCGTGATGATGATCCCCTCGCAGGTCACCGTAGTACCGCGCTTCCTGCTGTTCAAGGAGCTGAATATCTACAATACCCTGTGGGCCGTGATCCTGCCGGGACTGTTCTCGGTGACCTCCATCTTCCTGATGCGTCAGTTCTTCATGACCATCCCGGCTTCCCTGAGCGAGTCCGCCTTCCTGGACGGTGCAGGGCACTTCCGCATCCTGATGCAGATCATGCTGCCCCTGCTCAAGCCTACGGTAGCATCCCTGGTGATCATGAACTTCGTTTCCTGCTGGAACGATTACTTCAATCCCCTGGTGTTCTTGCCCAGCAAGAAATGGTATACGGTGTCCCTGGGCATCCAGTACTATTACACGCAGGAGGTGCCTTCCACCAACCTGACAATGGCGATGTCCGTCTGTGCTATCCTGCCCGTACTGATCCTGTTCTTCTCATGCCAGAGATTCTTCATTGAGAGCATTACTTCTTCCGGTGTAAAAGGCTAAGGCAGAAAAGAACATCTGCCCGCATTTGCCTTTTATGTTCGTTTACTGTAACTGTTCGCAGCAAAGCGCATAAGAATAAGATAATAGCGGAGGGTTACCATGGCCAAGATCACATTTATGGGCGCCGGCTCCAGCGTGTTTGCCAAAAACGTGCTGGGCGACTGCATGCTTTCTCCCATACTGTATGACAGCGAGATCGCGCTGTATGATATCGATGCTGTACGCCTGGGCGACAGCAGACGCATGCTGGACGCGATCAACAATAACAACGGCAATAAGGCGACGATTAAGTCCTACCTGGGCGTCGAACAGCGCAAGGATGCTCTGCGCGGCGCGGATTATGTGGTCAATGCGATCCAGGTCGGCCTGTATGAGCCCTGCACCGTAACAGATTTCGAAGTTCCCAAGAAGTACGGCCTGCGCCAGACCATTGCGGACACACTGGGTATAGGCGGCATTTTCCGCGCGCTGCGCACGATCCCGGTGCTGCAGGACTTTGCAGATGATATGGCGGAAGTCTGCCCGGATGCCTGGTTCCTGAATTATGTGAATCCCATGGCCATGCTGACCGGATACATGCAGCGCTTCACGCCAATCAAAACGGTCGGTCTCTGCCACAGCGTGCAGGTCTGCGCGCCTAAGCTC
>JAFYDF010000050.1 GCA_017544935.1 Clostridia bacterium | reverse complement strand
GGTTCAGATGTAACGATAGACATAGAAAAACCGCCTCCTTCAAGGTAGAATCCGACCCGCAGGGGCAGTCTTTTTCCTGATGCAGCGGGATGCGCCGCAGGCACCGCACCGAAACCGGCTTCGTCTTATGGCAACTCCCCGTCCATAAGCACTTTACGCGCCTGAAGCTACTCTGCTCATACGAATCGCTCATCGGTATTGTAGCAAAGGGAGGGGAAAAGCGCAAGAAAAAAACCGCCCGCGGAGAAAAGAATTTCTCTTCGGACGGGGTGTGAATCAGTGCATAGTCGGAAACGATAGAGGTAAGGAGGTGGCAAGCTTTCTCAATCCCAGCCCTCATCGTCTCCGCGCACCGTATAGCTGTCAAACAGGAACTGCTGAAGCGCTTCACGGTTGGCGGGCACATCGATCTGCTGTGTGGCCATTTCCATGTAGATGAACTCGCGGCCGGTACCGTTGATGGGAATGCGCAGCTGCTCGATCTCCGCATTGCGCAGGCTGAAGGCATAGCTGGCAGCTTCCAGCATGTCTGCCAGGGTCATGTTTGTGGCGGCAATGCTCTGCCAGACCGTAACGGTCGCCAGGGAAAGCGCATCAGACCAGCTGATCTCACGCAGGCTGTTGGCCAGGGAGGACACGACATTACGCGCGCGGGTAGTGCGGCGGTAGTCATACTGCTCACCGCCGACGGGCGTTTCGGAACGAATGCGCATATAGATCACAGCGGGATATCCGCGAAGGCGGTAGGTACCGGCTCCGCGAAGCTCAGGCACAGCCCAGTTGGACATGTACGCCTGTTTATCCTTGAGTCGGATAGCTTCGCCATTGGTCAGCGTAAGCTCCACACCGCCCAGCGCATCAATGATATTGGCAACCCCTGTCCAGTTCACCAGGATGTATTTTTCGATCCTGATGCCGAAATGGCTGTTGAGCACTTTTATTGTGTCTTCCAGTGAAAAGCGCTTGGCTATGCCGTTGATGCGGCCATACTTGCCGTCCGGACGCACGATGAGCATGTCACGGATGAAGGAGATCAGCATGACACGGTTGGCCAGGGTGTCCAGGGCGACCAGCATGATGCCGTCCGTATTACCTGGTGCTGAATAGCTCGACTCGTCACGGTCGGAGCAAAGCAGCAGGTAATAGTGGATGCCTTCCGGTGTGGGTGGGATCTCTTCCTCCGTCAGCGGAATGATCGTATTGGGCTCTTTTTCCGCATATGCGGCCAGAGGCAGCAGCGTGCACAGAACAAGGAGCAGGGCAATCAGTTTTTTCAGCATGGTTCGGTCTCCCCCGTTTCGGGATTATAGCGTTCCAGCTGCGTACCTGCTTCATGGAACAGCTCGAGTGAAAACTCGTCAGGATATCCCTGCTCATATACTACACGTCGTATGCCTGCATTGATAATGATGCGCGTGCACATGGAGCAGGGCTGATGTGTGCAGTACAGGGTGCCGCCGTCGATGGAAATGCCCAGTTTGGCGGCCTGGATGATAGCGTTCTGTTCGGCATGGATTGCAAAGCAGAGCTCGGCATGCGTACCGCTCTGTACTCCCAGTTTGCGCCGCATACATTCGCCGCGTTCGCGGCAGGTCTTAAGACCTGCAGGGGCGCCGTTATATCCGGTTGCCAGTACACGCTTATCTTTTACAATGATCGCGCCGATGGCACGGCCTTCGTTAAAACAGCTGGTCCAGGAAGATACCAGATGTGCCATATCCATAAAGCGGGCATCCCATTTGTTCATGCAAGAGGCTCCTTCAGTTCTTTGATACACGAACATTATATGCCGCATCTGGCCTGCGCGCAAGCAGAATACAGAATAGGTTATCTTTTTTTTGAATAGAAGTGATAAAAAAGCCCGAAAATCCTTGACAAAACGGAATAAATATGCTAACAATTACATGATCGGCCGCAGAAGGGCAAATGAGTTGTCCGTTGCCGTTTTCGATACACCGTTCTTCGTTTCCGTTCTAGGGAGAGAAATCTCCAGACTTACATGATAAAGCAGGCTTTCTTATCAGGCATTGCTGTTTGTTTTGTTGTGTTGCGGGCCCGATGATAACGGGGTGACGTATAAACGCGTAATGCGGCCGTGCAGGCATACTTGTCTGCGCGGCTTTTTGTATGGCCGGCTAAGAGAATTACGCAAACGTTGATGAAAAAATCCGAACAGAAGGAGGCGAGAAGAAGATGAATTTGTATCTTGCAATCGCACTGATCGTCGTTTTCGCGGCGGCGGGAGCGGTTGTTGGCAACCTATCAGGATATGAAAGACGCAAAAAAGAGGCTGAACAGAAGATCGGAAGCGCTGAAGAATATGCGAAGAAACTGGTAGATGATGCAGCCCGTAAGGCTGGTGAAGCCAAAAAGGAGATGGAGCTGGAGGCCAAGGAAGAGATCCTCAAGCTTAAAACCCGTCTGGATGATGAGATCCGCAGCCGCCGGGCTGAAATGCAGCGCAATGAGCGCCGTGTTATCCAGAGAGAAGAAACTCTGGATAAGAAACTGGACAACCTTGAAAAGCGCGAGGAAGCCCTGAATCTGAAAAATGAGCAGATCCAGGCCCTATATGACGAAGCAGAAGGCCTGCGTGACCAACAGACGAAAGAGCTGGAACGCATTGCCGGGATGACGCAGGATGAAGCTGAGCAGATGATCGTTACCCGTGTGCAGAAGGAAGCCTATCATGATGCCGCGGCAATGGTACGCGATATTGAAGCAAAAGCAAAGGACGAAGGCGAAAAGAAAGCACGCAATATAATTGCTCTCGCAATTCAGAAGTGTGCGGCAGATCATGTGGCGGAGACCACGGTCTCAGTTATCAATCTTCCCAATGACGATATGAAAGGCCGTATTATCGGCCGTGAAGGACGTAATATCCGCGCACTGGAAACTGCAACTGGCGTAGACCTGATCATTGATGATACACCTGAAGCAGTTATTGTTTCCGCATTTGATCCCGTACGCCGTGAGATCGCGCGTGTAGCGGTCGAAAAGCTGATTCAGGACGGCCGTATCCATCCTGCCCGTATTGAGGAAATGGTTGAGAAGGCCAAGAAGGAAGTAGATAATCAGATCCGTGAAGCTGGTGAACAGGCGGTCTTCGAGACCGGACAGCATGGCCTGCATCCCGAACTGATCAAACTGCTGGGCCGTATGCGTTACCGCACTTCCTATGGCCAGAACGTACTTAAGCACTCCATCGAGGTCAGTCATCTGGCCGGCCTGATGGCAGCAGAACTGGGCGCGGATGTCCAACTGGCCAAGCGTGCAGGACTTCTGCATGATATCGGCAAGGCTGTTGACCATGAGCAGGAAGGCACTCACGTTCAGCTGGGCGCAGAGCTTGCACGCAAGTATCATGAGAACAACGATGTTATCCACTGCATCCTGGCACACCACAATGACGTGGAGCCGCAGACGGTAGAGGCTGTGCTCGTGCAGGCCGCAGACGCGATCAGTGCTGCCCGTCCCGGTGCACGCCGTGAGTCTCTGGAAAATTATATCAAGCGTCTTGAAAAACTCGAGGCGATCGCCAATGAGTTCTCAGGTGTTGAGAAATCCTATGCGATCCAGAGCGGCCGCGAAATCCGTATCATGGTCAAGCCTGAGGATGTTACCGATGAGGGCACCAAGGTCATG
Organism: Clostridia bacterium; assembly: GCA_017544935.1. Taxonomy (GTDB): domain Bacteria; phylum Bacillota; class Clostridia; order Christensenellales; family Aristaeellaceae; genus SFMI01. The sequence continues at coordinate 2,685 of JAFYDF010000050.1, read as the reverse complement.
GCCAAGGAGATTGCAAAGCGCATCGAGAATGAGATGGAATATCCAGGCCAGATTCGCGTAAATGTTATCCGCGAGACCCGCTGCACCGAATACGCAAAATAAGAAATATTATAAACATGCAACTGCTCCGAACGTCAGAAATGACGTTAAGGAGCAGTTTTTTTCATCGTTAGCGCTAACGGTACAGTTAACAACATAATAGAGAGAACTGACGGGAAAAGAGAAGAGCGTATTCCATTATGTGAGATTTTAGGCATTAGCAAGAAAATTTGAAAGCTATGAACATGAACTTAGATGATGCGGGGAAGAGATCATAAACGATCATTATAACGTTTTTGTTGCAATCCATATATTTTCATGATATCATGGATTTGTATACGTAAGGCTGTTTTTTTACAAGTATATACTACATGGCACACTTCCCTCTGACCTTTAAAGGAGGCACCTACCATGAAACACAGTACCATCCTTGCTCTGCTGCTGGCCTTGTGCCTGCTGCTAGGCAGCCTGCCGGCGTCTGCAACAATTCCATGCCCTCCACATTCTTTTGGACCATGGCGTGTGGAAGAAGCTCCTACCTGTACTACGCCTGGCAGAGAATCGCGGCAATGCCAGTATTGCTATGAAACTGAAACCCGCTACCCTGCCGCCCTTGGCCATAATTTCCAGTTTGTAGTACGTGACCAACCTTCATGCACTAAACAGGGTTATGGAATTGATATGTGTACTCGCTGCGGAGCAACCAGAGATAACGGCCGTCCTATTGATGCGCTGGGCCATAATTATCAGCGTACCGTTGCGCAGGAGCCAACTTGCACTTCTGCCGGTACTGCAGTGTATACCTGCAGCCGCTGCGGTGATGCTTATCGCGAGCCTATTCCTGCCAGCAACCATAAGTGGGGGCCTTGGCAACCTGGAGATCCCGCTACCTGCGTGCAACATGGCACACGTTATCATGACTGCACTCGTTGCGGCGCCCGTGAATGGGAACGCGATTATACCACCGGTCTGGGCGATCATGACTGGGGCGACTGGGTGACAGTGAAGGAGCCCACTGCCACTGAGCCCGGTCTTCAGGAACGTACCTGTAAAGTTGATGCAAACCATAAAGAGCAGCAGGAGATCCCAGCTACAGGAGAACCGGAAGCAGATCCGGCCACGGATGAACCGGCTGAGGAAGCAAAGCCCGCGCTGAAACTTGTGGTTGATCAATGGGAAAAGGTAAAGGAAGCGTATGAACCGTATGATCCAAAACATTACTACAATAACTCAATTGGTCAACAATTCATTGTAACTAACACAGGCAATGTACGGCTGCGGTATAAAATAGTGGGTATAGCTGGCAATAATGTAGATATGGCAGCAGAATATCCTAATGTTAGACACTACTTTTCTTCTGGAGGAGCCTTGCCTCCAGGTTATACAGATTATGGCATGGGGTCGAGTCAAGTTCAGTATAATTACATTGTGGGAATGAATGGCATGATCCCTGATCCGGAAGATTCCCCCTATGCCGGTACCGACAGAGTGTCGTATATGGTTTATGGCTACGCTGTTGACGATACAGAGCTTACCACTCCCATTTGTCAAGACGGCCCCGTGGTCTTCGAATACAAGATCGCCAAGCCTGGTCCCGAGCCCTGGCCTATCCCCGAAGAGAGCCAGCTGGAGGTGGAAATCTATAGGTGGCTTTCATCTACAATTCCGTCTGACCCTGCCGGGTATCAGTTGGGCGAAACCTGGGCTACCCAAGTGTACATAAAAAATAACGGCACAGAGCCTGTTGATGTTGTCAAATACCGTGTTGATTATATTGCAAGTGGATGCGACAAGTTCTACACCAGTCATACCAGTTGGCCGACTGATGGCGCAACCTGGTTTGATGTGGATTGTACTGTTTTCGGTCAACTTAAGCCATATTCAGGATATATATATGATGCGTGGTTCGCCTCAAGCATTTATGGCGATATCACGCCTAAGGATGTGGAACGCGGCTACATTCAGGCTATGGCGACCGTGACATGGATTGATCCTTTGACCGGCGCTGAGCGGAAGTCGTATTCCAATGTCTGGCATATGCCAGTGATCAGCAAGACTGGCCTGGTTCTGAATAAAGGATATAAGGATCCAGCAAACGGCGAGTACTTCGAAGAAGGCGAGCAGATCGAATGGACGCTGTCCATGAAGAACAACAGCAAGGAGCCCATCAAGGATATCACCGTCACGGATAACGGAGCAACGATCGGCATGTTTGCCGAGGTCACTCCCGAACAGGGAGAGATCAAGCTCGGTGTTCCGAAGTACACCGTTACGGAGTATGATGCGAAGGTCATTGGCAAGGTGACCAATATCGCCAATGCCACTGGTACAGACCTTAAGGGTGTCGAGCATACCTATCCCAGCAATCCCGCTGTGGCCAAGGCCGGCAATAAGGCCCCGGATCCCAATGACGGTGACGGCGGCGGCGGTACCGATCCACTCGGACCGATCTACGGCTATGATATCGCGGTCTCCATCATCAAGGCCGAAGCTCATGGCCCGGCTCAGGAAGACTGGTACGCGCTGAATGAGAATGTAGACTATACCGTAACCGTCAAGAATACCGGCAAGGATCCCATTGAGAACGTGACCGTATATGACTCCCTGAACGGCTTCGCGCCTATCGGTACGGTCGGTTCCCTGGCT
>JAFYDF010000049.1 GCA_017544935.1 Clostridia bacterium | reverse complement strand
GAACTTGTATTCCGGAGCGAGCCGGTATGTAAAATTAACCACCGCGAAGCCGTGCTCCGCGAGGCCCATGCAGTAATACTGGTACAGGTTCTTGTCACCGTATACGGCGCCGCCTCCGTGGACGCTGACGAGCACGGGCAGAGGGCCATCCTCAGAAACAGGACGGTAAACATCCAGCACCTGCCACTTTGCGTTGGGGCCGTACTGAATGTCATCAAAGCGCCTGACGGTATCGGGTGTGGTGAGGCCGGCATCGCGCTTTCTGTCATTTTTGCCGAAAAGGCGTCTAACGAAAAAACTTGTTATGGACATATTTCCCTCCTGAAATTATATTACTACCAAAGGACATCACGGTCAAATTGAAGCAGAAAGGCATACGTAAAATGCATTCGCTGATTTTTCTGATAATTGCAACACTGAGCAGCGCTTCTATGGCAGTCGTGCTGAAGATATTCCGGAAACAGGAGGGCAACCGTTACGGCATTATCCTGGGGAATTATCTGACATGCACGGTTCTGGCTTTTATTCTGATGCCAAAAGACAGCGGAATAATCCCGGATAATGGAATCACCTGGCTATGCGGAGTGATCGCAGGTGCCCTGTTTGTACTGGGACTTCTGGGAATGCAGAGCAGTGTGCAGAAAAACGGCGCCATTTTAACGTCTGCTTTCTCTAAACTGGGCCTGATCATTCCGCTGGTGATCAGCGTGTTGTTTTTTGGTGAAAACATTCATCTGATCCAGATTGTCGGAATCCTAATGGTATTCGCAGCGATCATTCTGATCAGTTTTGATAAAGACGGAACTTTTACAGACAGGAAAGGCAAGATCTATCCGCTCCTGCTGATAGCGCTGCTTTTGTTCTGCGGCGGCGGAGACGCCATGGCCAAGATATTCGAACAGGTGGGCAGGCGCGATCAGGACGGTGAGTATTTCCTGATTCTGTTCGTAACCGCGACTATTCTGACTATCGGTCTGCTGCTGCATGAAAGACTGAAAAAGGGCAAAAAAGTGATCTGGAAGGAGTTTGCTGCAGGCATTCTGGTCGGCATCCCGAATTACTTCTCGTCGTTTTTGCTCTTAAAATCCCTGACCGGACTGCCGGCCTTTGTGGTGTATCCGAGTTTCTCCGCAGGAACTCTTCTGATCGTTACACTGATCGCTGCAATCATCTTTAAGGAGCGTCCGGGCCTGAAGGCATGGATCGGCCTGGCACTCATCGCTGTTTCGCTGGTTTTACTGAATATAAAATGACGCAGCTTCAGTCCGTCATATTGAGGAAATCGTGACTGCGTGATATAATCAAACCGTCAGATGGCTTCGGCCATCATATAGTTATACATTAAAATATGAGGTGTAAGTATGAACAAATTTCCGCATTTATTTAGTCCACTCAAAGTAAACAACAAGTACACTTTCAAGAACCGTATTGAAAGCGCGCCAATGGCATTCGGTCTTATCGCATGCGATCCTCACGCAGACCAGTCTTTCCGTAAGCTGGAGAGTATCGCCAGAGGCGGCGATGCCTGCGTTGCTGTAGGAGAAATCGACGTCAACTTCAGGGATGCATACCGTATCCCGCTGCCGCATGTTGACTTTACTGATACTGAAGGTTACGCATGCCAGAGAGTAGGCGAATATGCCCGCCGTATTCATAAGCACGGCGCAATCGCTATCTGCGAGCTCTGCCATCCGGGACGTGAGAAAGTTCCGTTCGGACCTGATGAAGAAGCAATCGGTCCTAATGATGAGATCAACCCTCTGACAGGCGTACATGTACGTGCAATGAACGAGGATGATATGAAGAGGATCGCTAACGATTTCGTTATCGGATGCAAGTTCCTTCAGGCTGCAGGCTACGACGGCGTTATCATTCACGGCGGCCACGGCTTCCTGTTCACACAGTTCTTAAGCCCGCTGCTGAACAAGCGTACTGACGAGTATGGCGGCTCACTCGAGAACCGCGCCAAATTCCCGATCATGATCCTCAAGGCTATGCGTGATGCAATGGGCCCTGATTTCATTATCGAGTTCCGTGTAAGTGCTGATGATACTTATGACGGAGGCATCACTCCGGAAGAGACAGGCCAGTTCGCTCATATGCTGGAAGGCATTGTAGACCTCTTCCAGGTTTCAACAGGTATTTATTATGACGCGATCGTAACACATCAGTTCTCATCAATGTATGTTCCTCACGGCTGCAACTCAGCCCTGTCAAAGATTGTTAAGCAGTATACCAACATCCCGGTAGGCGTAGTTGGCGGTATCAACTCACCTGAGCAGATGGAAGAAATCATCGCCAAGGGCGAGGCTGATTACATCGTTCTCGGCCGCCAGAGCCTGGCTGATCCGGAGCTGGCTAATAAGGCAAAGGCAGGAGAGCCTGAGCGTGTACGCAGATGCTTAAGATGCTTCAAGTGCTTCCCGGGTTCACCTGAAGAAGGATATACAGATATTCCGTTCAAGAGTGAAGAACTGGCAAGACACGTTGGCTACTGTACAATTAACCCGCTCGCAAACCTTGAATTTGACCACTATGAGCTGGAGCCTCCAAAGGAGCTCAAGAAAGTTCTGATCATAGGCGGCGGCGTAGCAGGTATGGAAGCAGCTATCCGCGCATTCGACCGCGGACATAAAGTAATCCTGGCAGAGAAGGACGGCTTCCTCGGCGGAATGCTGTTCTTCACAGACGTAGATATTGACAAGCCGGATCTCAGGAACTTCAAGAACATGCTGATCAACGAAGTCAAGATCAGGGACATCGACGTACGCCTGAACACAACCGTTGACAAGGCATTCATTGATGAAGTTAAGCCGGATCACATTATCATTGCTACAGGCGCACAGCCTGCATGCCCACCAATCCCTGGCATTGAGAACGCATACCAGTCACTTGAGGCATACCGCGGAAACGTTGTTCCGGGCAAGAGAGTAGTCATGGTCGGCGGCGGCCTGATCGGCTCAGAGCAGGGACTCTTCCTGGCAAAGACCGGACACGAGGTTACCATCGTTGAGATGCTCCCGAGAGTTGCCAACGAAGCATACGGCATGTACCGTGAGGCACTTGTCCGCGAGATGGCCAAGGAGAATATGACCCTCCTCGAGAACACCAAGTGTCTGGAAATCGGCAAGGATTTCGTCAAGGTTCAGCTGCCTGACGGAACAGAGAAGACCATCGAGTGCGACACAGTCCTCCACGCTCTGGGAATGAAGTCCGTTCCTACCAAAGAGCTTGAGGAAGCAGCAGGAGATATCCCGTTCACGATCATCGGCGACGCAATCGCACCGGGCAAGGTAGACCAGGCAACAAAGACCGGATATATGGCAGCAATTGAGATTGGGAAATAGGATTGACATTTTATAATTAGATTAACAGGGTAGGAGGGATTTCCCTTCTACTCGTGTTTTAAATGAAACTATTGAGCCTCAGCTCTTAAGGTGCTATAATTATCCAGTTAAAAAGCAAACTTCGAAAGGAATTATGAATAAATGAAACTAGGTATCGTAGGCCTCCCGAATGTCGGCAAGAGCACGCTGTTCAACGCGCTCACGAAGGCCGGCGCGGAGAGCGCTAACTATCCTTTCTGCACTATAGATTCCAACGTTGGT
>JAFYDF010000048.1 GCA_017544935.1 Clostridia bacterium | reverse complement strand
GCCAGCGGCATGGCGAACGCGAGTGCGTCACGGACAGCGCTCTCGCTGTATTTTTCTCCGCTAAATACCGTGTGCAGGCGCACGAACGGTGCGCGCAGTCGGCGTGCGGCATCAATGCAGGCACGGATCTCTTCGAACAGCGCGTCCTTCTTTTCCGGATCGCACAGATCAACCGTCGTGTCGATGCAGGGAATGGAAAGATTGCGGTCATACAGTGCGCGGTATGACGCGGCAGCGGCCTGCTCATCGCCGGGCGCACCTTTTTTCTGAATGGCAGGGGCATAGAGGTTATGGATCTCGATCCCGGAAAAGCCCAGATCGGCAGCGGTGCTCAGAAAATCGTTCCAGCCCGCATTATGCCAGCCTTTGGTGGAAAAGCAGAGGTTCATACTTCTTTCTCCTCATAGACGATCTTGTTCAGTGCGCCCAGATATGCGCGGATCGCGGCACCGACGATATCGGTGGAAATACCGCTTCCGGAATACAGCTTCCCTTCATTACGCAGCCTTACGATCGCGCGGCCGATAGCTTCCTTACCCTCGGTCACGGCGTCAATACGGAAGTCTTCAAGTTCAAAATGCCTTCCGGTGACACCTTCCATTGCCTTGAAAGCGGCATCGATCGGGCCGTCGCCGCTGGAGATGCCTTCGCAGCGCTGGTCGTCATGCGTCAGCTGCAGGCATGCGGTCGTCGTGATGATATTGCCGCTATTGATCACATAGCTTTCAAGAATATAGGTTGCCGGGACCTGCATAGCGGTCGCCGCAACGATCGCGTCCAGTTCCTTGCGCCCGACAGGTTTCTTCTCGGCCAGCTGTTTGAATTCTTCATAGACCTTTGCCAGGTCTTCCTCGGTCAGTTCATAACCCAGTGCGCGCACGCCTTCTGCAACGGACGTGATAGAATCCGCGCTGTCATAGGTAATGGTATCTTCCTGCGAGGGCAGGGAGGAAGCATCGCGTGTCTCCATGCCGGTCAGACGGCGGATGCGCTGCAGCGTGCGTTCGAGCTCGGTCGTGCGCACGGCGGTAAAGAGGCCAAGCGCGTCGCCCTTGTGACTGACGATGCCGCAGATGGTGCGCAGCTGCGGTGCTGTAGTCCCGACCAGGCTGGTCTTGGCACCGCTTGCGCCTTCGCACAGTGCGCGCACGACGCTGGCTGCTGCCAGTTCAAGCTGATCATCGCAGAGGACTTTTAGGAAAACATCTTTCAGCGCGGGCAGCTGCTCATACAGACCGCTCAGGAATTTCGCAAATTCTTCGGGCAGCATTACTCCGGCAGTATCGCAGAGCGTTACGCTGCTGGCGCCTGCCTGAATGGCGGTATCAATGGCTTTGACCAGGAAATCAGGATCCGCACGGCTGGCGTCAGCTGCACAGAACTCGACGTCGGGGCATATGGAGACGCAGGCACGGGTCTGCTTATCGATAAAGGCCAGCATGGCTTCCGGCTTTTTGCGGGCGATGTATTCCATCTGCACGCTGGATACAGGCACATCCACGACAAGGCGCGGACGCACTGCGGTGTGCAGCGCCTCCCAGGCATGCTCGGGCCCGTCATCTGCAAGCCCGACGGGCAACGCGAGTGCTGTATTTCTGATCACAGATGCAAGGGTCTTGATAAAAATGCTTTCGGCCTTGTTTTCCCCGATCGGGGCAAGCTCGATTGCGCTGACGTTCAGACGGTCCAGGGACTTGGCGATCTCCAGACGTTCCTTGAAGCTCATCGCACCGCTTTCTGTGACACGGCGCAGCGTCATGTCCGTAATACTGATCTTCTTCATAAACGAATCCCCTTCAAAATGAATAAAGCCCTGAGGCATCTGCCTCAGGGACGGGAAAACCGCGGTACCACCCTGTTTGCCGTGCGGGGCACGGCCACTCAGCCGGTCCTATCAGACCGTTCACCATGATAACGGGGTGCTCCGGAGCCTTTTACTGGTCTTTCAAAGACTCTGCTCGGAAGGGAGACCGTCGCCGTCGCCTGCTGTCGGCTTGCACCAGCCGCCGACTCTCTGAAAGCGGTTAGACGAGACGTAGCTTCGTCGCTGCATTTGCTGAATAATTTATCACTGAGCGTGGTTGCTGTCAAGCGCCTTTCCGCTTTATATATTATAAAAACAAGAAAAAAACGGAATTATAAGCAGCGGACTCTATGCATTGTTTGCCATTTATACGTAAAATTATTACTTGACGGACGGGAATGTTCGTGATATGATGTCGTCAACTGAATAGAAAGGCGATGACGAAGACGGCATCGGCGGTCCTTTTCCAGAGAGCCTGCGGCTGGTGAGAGCAGGTAAAAGCAGCTGAATGCACATCACTTCCGAGCCGAACGGATGAAAACAATGTTCAGTAGTCCGTTCCGTGACTGCCGCGTCAGGGCATAACGCTTGTTGGAGCGTGAGTGGCACGAAAGTGCAAATTGAGTGGTACCGCGGGTTCTGCCCGTCTCAATGAAAATCATTTGAGACGGGTTTTTATTTATGGAAAGGCAGGATTAATGTATGAACACGATGGAAAAACACCTGTCCGAGGTAGCTGAGCGTATACGGGAACTGCGAACGGTCCTGGGCATGAGCCCGGAGGAAGCGGCAGAGCGCACAGGCTTTTCGCTGAACGACTACCTGGCCTATGAGCAGGGCGGGCAGGATCTTCCGTTCTCCTTTATTCATAACTGCGCACTTGCGTTCGATGTGGATATGGGAGAACTGCTGGAAGGCCGCGCTCCCATGCTGCGCCATTATCAGGTCACGCGCGGCGGTGCCGGCCAGACGGCAGTCGACGATGACGGCATCCTGATCCGGGATCTGGCGCCGCGTTTCAGCGGCAAGCTTGCTGAACCGTATATCGTACGTTACGAATATGATGAAGAACAGCAGCATAAACCCATCCACACCGATGTGCACAGCGGTCAGGAGTTTGATTATATTCTTTCCGGCAGCCTGCGCGTGCAGATCGGCAGCCATACAGAAGTCCTGAATGCGGGCGATTCCATCCTGTACGATTCAGGTACGCCGCACGGCATGATCGCGGTCAATGGTGAAGCTTGTACCTTCCTTGCGCTGGTACTGGCCGGTGAAAAGACCGAGAATGAAGCTCTGAGCAGTACAATCGTACGTGCACGCACCAGCGAGAAGCTGCTGTGCGAAAAGTTCGTACAGTGTCAGGAGGACGAGCACGGAACGCCTGTCAATATCAGCTTTACGGATGCTGATCATTATAACTTCGCTTTCGATACGGTCGACGCGATCGGCCGTGCGTATCCCGAAAAGCTGGCACTGCTGCATGTGGCGGCAGACGGCACGGAGCGCCGTTTCACCTTTGCCGAGATCAAGCGCGCTTCTTCCCAGACAGCGAACTATTTCAAATCCCTGGGCATCCACCGCGGGGACCGCGTGATGGTCGTACTGCGCAGACATTACCAGTTCTGGTTCTGCATGCTGGCGCTGCATAAGCTCGGCGCGATTGCGATCCCCGCGACCGACCAGCTGCAGGTACATGATTATGAATACCGTTTCAGTAAAGCCGGCGTTTCCGCAGTACTCTGCACAAGTTACGGGCATGCGGCCGAATGTGTGGAAGAAGCTGCGAAAGTCTGCGGCGGGATCGGGACAAAAGTGCTCATCGGCGGGAAACGTGACGGGTGGCATGACTTCGATAACGAATACGATCTGTTCAGCGGACACTTTGAGCGTACAGAGGACGCACCCTGCGGCGATGATACTGCGCTGATGTTCTTTACCAGCGGCACTTCCGGATATCCGAAACTGGCAGAACATTCCTACAAGTATGCACTGGGACATTACCTGACAGCACGCTGCTGGCATCAGTGCGAGCGCGACGGCCTGCACTTCACCATTTCCGAGACAGGCTGGGGCAAGGCGCTGTGGGGCAAGTTCTATGGCCAGTGGCTGTGTGAAGGAGCTGTGTTCGTATACGACTTCGAGCGCTTTGACGCGCATGCCATTCTCCCGATGTTTGCGAAATATCATATCACGACCTTCTGCGCACCGCCGACCATGCTGCGCATGCTGATCCGCGAGGACATCTCACGTTATGACCTGAGCAGTATCCGCAACCTGACAACAGCAGGCGAGGCACTCAACCCCGAAGTGCACCGCATCATCCGCGAAGCGACCGGCCTGTCGGTCATGGAAGGCTTCGGTCAGACCGAGACTACGCTCAGTGTTGGCACCTTCTGCGGAATGGAACCGCGGCCCGGCGCCATGGGCAAACCTTCGCCGCTGTACGATGTTGATATCGTGGACGAACAGGGCCATACTGTCCCGGTCGGCGAGACCGGCGAGATCGTGATTCATACCGATCACGGAGTCCCGTGCGGGCTGTTCAAGGGATACTACAGTGATCCCGAGTACACGCATCTTGCATGGCATGACGGGATGTACCATACGGGGGATACCGCATGGCGCGATGAGGACGGCTACTTCTGGTATGTCGGCCGCATCGATGACGTGATCAAGAGCAGCGGCTACCGAATCGGCCCGTTTGAGATTGAGAACGTGATCATGGAACTGCCCTATGTGCTTGAGTGCGGCGTATCCGCGGCACCCGATCCGGTCCGCGGCCAGGTCGTCAAGGCGAGCATCGTGCTCACGCGCGGTACGGAAGCGACGGATGAGCTCAAGAAGGAGATTCAGGACTACGTCAAGTCGCATACCGCACCCTACAAGTATCCGCGCATCGTGGTCTTCCGCGATTCCCTGCCCAAGACGATTTCGGGCAAGATTCAGCGCGCACTGCTGTAAAAAACAAACAAAAAACAATTTGTCTTTGAGAAGAGTGGTATAATCTCTTTTTGTAAAGACTGTGACGAAGAGGGTATTTATCCTGAGCTCATTCAGAGAGACGGCGGCAGGTGCAAGCCGTTTGAGCGGATGAATGCTTGTGACTTCCGAGTCGGAGAGAAGAAAGCCGAGGCAAGTAGAACTCTCCCGTACGGCCGCGTGAAGGTCTAACGCTTGCTGGAGCGTGAGTGGCGCGTAAGCGCAATTTGAGTGGTACCGCGGGACATTATTCCCGTCTCAAAGAAATCAGATTTCTTTGGGACGGTTTTTTATTTCCGGTTTTCAGGAGGGAATTCCATGGCGCAGATTACAGGACTGGATCTGACGATTCGCGAAATGGCGGCACGTATCCGCGAGCTACGTCTCGTGGAAGGCCTCAGCCCTGCACAGATGGCGGAGAAGACAGGAGTCTCCGCTGCCGAATACCTTGCCTGCGAGTCGGGTGAGCATGACCTCAACTTTGCTTTCCTGTACCGCTGCGCGCTGACCTTCGGCGTCGATGTTACCGACCTGATCCAGGGCAGCAGCCCAACGCTGACTACCTATGCGCTAACGCGTGCCGGCGACGGCCAGCGCATTGAGAAAGCGCACGGCATGACCTATTACAACATGGCCGCGTCCTATAAGGACCGCATTGCGGAGCCTCTTTATACGCTGGCGGAGTATGACGAGACTGCTGAGCGTAGCGAGATCCCGCTGACCACGCATTACGGCCAGGAATTCGATCTGGTCATCAGCGGGCACCTCAAGGTTCAGGTCGGCACACACAGTGAGGTCCTGGGCCCAGGCGATACGATCTATTATGACTCGAGCACGCCCCATGGCATGGTTGCCGTTGGCGGCGAGGACTGCGAGTTCTATGCTGTTGTTCTGAACCCGACTGAGTATATCGCGCATACTTCCGGCGAAAACGTACAGGCGCCGGGCATTAAGCGCAGCGAGGACAATCAGCCGCGCGTATACGAGCAGTTCATCGAGACTGAAGAAGATGAGAACGGCGCGTTGCTTGGTATCAAGTATAAGAATACGGAACACTTCAATTTCGCGTATGACGTCGTGGACGCCATCGCGCTGAAGGAGCCGGACAAACTGGCATTCCTGCATGTGGCGCAGGACGGAACGGAGCGCCGCTTTACTTTCAGGGACGTGCGTCACGAGAGCAACCGCGCTGCAAATTATTTCAATTCCATCGGCATCCGCCGCGGTGACAAGGTGATGCTGATCCTGAAGCGCCATTATCAGTTCTGGTTCATCATCAACGCTCTGCATAAGCTTGGCGCGGTCGTGATCCTTGCCCCGAACCAACTGCTTGAAAAGGATATTGCCTATCGTTATAAAGCGGCGGGTGTTTCAGCGATCCTCTGTACAGCTGACGGTGCTGTGACGGATGAAGCCGACAAGGCGGCTGCCCAGTACGATGCGCCGCTGCTGCGTATCGTGGTCAACGGCAAAAAGGACGGCTGGCGCTGCTTTGACGAGGAGTACAAGGTCTTCTCAAGCCACTACAACCGTCCCGAGGACGCGCCGGGCGGCGAAGAGAACATGCTGATGTTCTTTACCAGCGGCACTTCGGGTTATCCCAAAATCGCTGTGCATACATTCACATACCCGCTTGGACACTTCGTCACGGCAAGGTACTGGCACCAGGTCGATCCGAACGGCCT
>JAFYDF010000047.1 GCA_017544935.1 Clostridia bacterium | reverse complement strand
GAACCATAGGTAGAAAATAGTGTAGCAGTTGTGGACTCGCCGGTAAGCAGCCCCAGAAGCATGACAAGAGTGCAGACTAATGCAAAGCTCAGCACGAACGGGGAATTAAAGGTGATACGAAGTTTCTTTCCGGACATGATGAATACTCCCTTGTTTTTATGATTTGGAGAAATATCAAAAATCAGTGGCTTGAGGAGGATCCAGGGTACAGCCAACAGTACTTAACTGGGATGGCTGGCCCTCGAATGATTCCTGTAGAAGGCGAACATGTACTGTTGATAGACACCGTTATACGGGCTGTAAGCGGTAAACGGATAGCCATTTGGATATTCGTTTTCCAGCACTCTGTTTATCCAGACATCCCGGGGGAAAGAGTCCAGCTGATGCAGCCCAAAGAGCGCTACGCAGCTGGCGACTTTAGTCCCGACACCATACAGTTCGCATAGCTGCGAGATTGTTCCTTCACAGTCTGTATGGGTGAGGGCCTTTAGATCAAACTTTCCGTCCGCGATTGCTGCAGCTGCTGCATGGATATACTTGGAACGGTAGCCGAGCCTGCAGGCATTCAGCTGATCCTCGCTGAGAGCCGCAAGGCGCTCAGGTTGAGGAAAAGAATAGTATTCTGCTCCACAGGAATCATAATGTTTGTCCCCGCACATTTCAGACATCAGTTCTATGGAGCGCTGAATCGCAGGAATATTCCTGTTTTGCGTGACAATGGAAGTGATGAGCATTTCCCACGGGTCCTGTCTTAGAATACGGATGCCTTTTTCCTGTTCCATGGCATTCCATAGGAACGGATCGGCTTCTGGAGAAATGCGTTCCCGGATACGCTGATAGCTCTCGGCCAGATCAAAATACTGATACCAGAAGGTATTGAACGATTCTTCATCGCAGACAAAATGGAAGAGATCATCTGAAGCCTGTGATGCGTATACACATTTGTCGGCAGCAATGATCCGGAAGATATTTTGATTGACCCTCTTCCAACGGAAACACTGACCGCTTTCAGCTATCTTTCCAAGGTCCAGGTCGTCTGTAATCCTGACTTCCATTTATCCAATCCTTTCTTTCTGGATTGTCCCCAGTATACATCAGAATCGGCTTTTGAACAATTCAAAAAGCGGCAGATACAGGACGATGCCTCTCTCTGCCGTTCCAGTTTATTTATTTGTTTTTCAGAATAACACGCTGGTTTCTGCCGGCTTGCTTTCCGCGATCGTTTTGCCTGCCCGGACGGAACGCAGTACTGCGCTGTTGCGGTTCAACGCGTCATAATAGTTTTCCGCATCGAGCACGATGAAGTTGGCCGGACGGCCTTCGACGATACCGTAACGTTCGCCCAGATGCAGCGTGCGGGCCGCATTGGTCGTAATGAACCGGTAGCTGTTCATGATCTCTTCATAGCCCATCATCTGGCATACATGAAGCCCCATGAATACCACGTCACGAAGGCTTCCGTTGCCCATGGGATACCATGGATCGAAGATGTCATCATGCCCGAAGGACACATTGATGCCTTCTGCAGTCAGCTCCTTTACGCGTGTGATGCCGCGGCGCTTGGGATATGTATCGACGCGGCCCTGCAGGTGCGTGTTGACCAGGGGATTGGCCACGAAATTGATTTTGCTCATTTTCAGCAGGCGCATCAGCCGCAGCACATACGCATTGTTGTAGCTGTGCATCGCGGTTGTATGACTGGCAGTCACTTTATCGAACAGCCCCAGTTCGAGCGCGCGCGCAGCCACAGTCTCCAGACCACGGCTGGCCTCATCATCGATCTCATCGCAGTGTACATCCACCAGCTTATCGTTTTCAGCAGCCAGGTTCAGTGCAAAGTTCAGTGACTCGACGCTGTATTCGCGGGTGAACTCGAAATGCGGAATAGCACCGACGCAGTCTGCGCCCATCGCTACGGCATCTTCCATGAGCTTCTTGCCGTTCGGATAGCTCAGGATGCCTTCCTGCGGGAACGCGACGATCTGAATCTCCACTTTGTCTTTCAGTTCTTCACGCAGCTCGATAAGTGCCTGCATGGCAGTTAGTTTCGGATCCGTCACATCCACGTGTGTACGGATGAACTGAATGCCATTGGCAGCATAGAGACGCACGCAGCGCTGAACGCGTTCCCGGATGTCTTCACGGGACAGCTTGTCCTTGCGCTTGCTCCAGCATTCAATGCCTTCAAACAGCGTGCCGGACATGTTCCACACAGGATCACCTGCCGTGAGGCAGGTGTCCAGATGCACGTGGGATTCAATGAAGGGCGGCAAGACAAGTTTCCTGCCCAGATCGATGACTTCTTCTCCGTTTTCGGGGGCCAGATTTGGCGCGATGGCGCTGAACAGCCCGTTTTCCACGCGGATATCGACGGGAGCCTGAGCGTTCTCGATCAAAGCGTTGCGAAACAGCATTTTCGGCCTCCTGTTGTTTTACTTTTTAATGATCTTGGTATAAGCCAGATAGCAGATCGCAGCCACTACCATGGCATTCAGGCTGGCAATGCCCCAGGGTACGAAATTGCCGACAAGCGCGCCCAGGACGACGCCGAGGACTGAACCGGGATTGACCGTAACGATCGTGGGCTTGTCAGTTTCATAGTTCTTCCTGTTCATGAAGTAGTCCAGAACCAGGATCAGGCCGATCGGGGGAAGGGTCGCATTCAGGAAGCTGAGCCAGCCAACAAAGTTGTAGTACAGCCACATGGCAGTTGCGGTACCGATAATGCCTGCGACGATGACCAAGGGACGCTTCCGTACTTTGGTGATGTTGGAGAGTCCCAGAGCGCCGGTGTACAGAGCGTTGTCGTTGGTCGTCCAGATGTTAGCACCCAGTACGATCAGGGCGGGAACGGTCAGCCCCTGAGCGATCATGACGTAGAAGATATCATCCATTCCAGTGAACGCGCCACCTACCGCACCGAAGGCGAACATCAGGGTATTGCCGATGAAGAAGGCGATCACGGTGGTGATCACAGCAACCTTAGTGGACTTGGCGAAGCGCGTGAAGTTAGGAGTGGCGGTGCCGCCGCTGACGAAGGAGCCGATGACCAGGCCGATGCCGTTGAAGAGTGTGATGCTGCCGGAGCTCTTGGCGAAGATGGCGCTCAGGCCGCCGCCTTCCGTGGTGGCAGTCACCATGGAATAGATGCCCAGGATGGCGATCAGCGGAACGCTGACATAGCTGACGATCTCCATGCCGCGGATCCCGAAGTAGGCGGAAGCGGTCATGCAGATGCCGGCGGCGATGATGAGGATCCAGGGGCTGATGTGAAGTACTTCTGCAGCGGGAATGGCAAACATGGCCACGCCGACGCCGAACCAGCCGATCTGGGTCAGACCGATCATGGCTGAGGGCAGGTAGCTGCCGACGCTGCCGAAGCTGCGCTGTGCAAGAAGGTCAAAAGAAAGGCCGCTCTTGCTGCCGACATATCCGAGCACGCCGGTGTAGCATGCCAGAATCAGTCCGCCCAGTAAGATCGACCAGATGAATCCGCTCAGGTCTAGGCCATTGCCAAGCTTTGCGCCTACGCTCATGCTCGCGCTGAAGAAGGTGAAGCCCAGCATGATGAAGAACATGGGCCAGAACTTCTTTCTGGCGTCACTTGGTACGCTTTCAAACGTGTAGTCATTGTCTACGTGCGCTGTCTGTTTGTAATCTTTGCTCATTTGTCTGCCCTCCTCTTATTCTGGTATCTTTCGGAGAGCCGAAAAACGCGGCTCTCCGTCAAGGAAAGCCGCGTGAAATACGCATACTGATACCGCAGTATCGCTGTCCTTGGCGGCCTCACAGGACCGACCTTAAAGTACCGGGATGTATTGTAAAGGTCAAAAAGGCATTTGTCAACAGTCAAACTGATATGACAGAACAATTTTTTGCTTTTTTTCCGTACTTCTCTTTTTTTCATGAATAAAGTAATTTGCTGTATGAAAATATAAAGCGAGGAATGTCCCTGATGCGAATAAGCTTGCGGCTGTGGGCTTTGTGTGATATAGTTTGACTGAAAACAGGTATGTGTCTCCCGGTTATTGCAGGGGGACGCAGCAGTATAGAATCCAGTCTCGGAGAGGAAAGTG